>DAOVWV010000217.1 GCA_030636485.1 Methyloprofundus sp. | reverse complement strand
TTTTTATCAGTGATCGCTGAATGATATTGCCGGGTTTAATCAGTGCCTTGCGTACTGACAATAATGTTTTTTCCTCAACAACTTTTTCGCTATTCTCTCTGATGCTCAATAAGCGCTGCTTCAGCAGCATAACGGGGAGCTGGAGATGATCTGCCTGTAATATTAAAGCATCCAGTACGTCGTCAAAGCGTGATTGCGCCCATTTATCCCATACCCGGTGATGTAAATAAGGTTCCGCTGTTTTATCGTTGAGCTCACTACTTTGCAAGGCATAATACCCTGCCATTTGCTGTATGGGTAGGATCGTGGCTTCAAGGACAAGTCTTTGCAGGTCGCGCCATTGGCTTTTCCAGAAGGTCATTAATTCTGTCGTTGCGGTGCTTGAACCCAGGGTACTGATCGAGGATTGCAAGACTGTACTTAATTCTGCTTTGCGTACCTGTAGACCTCTTAGCTCTAGTTGCTTAATGGTTTTGTCTGTCGCCAGACCTTGTATGGTTGTCTGTAAGCTAGCAAACTCATCTATCTGCTCGGCTGTCTTATCAGTGGCACAACAGCTTTGATAAGCAATAGGGTTGTTAAAGCCTGCCTTTTCCAGTAGCTTGATAAAATCCTGGTACTGTTCGGGTTGGCCACGGTCGGATTGATTCAATACAAAAATCCAGGCATGTTTACCGCCTTCTGCCTGGAGAATTTGCCACGCTTTATTGTCACGATAACGTTCGGGGCTGACCACATAAATCAACACGTCAATATGCGGTAGCCATTCTAACACCAGCTGCTGGTTACTTTGTTCTGTACTATCAAAATCAGGCATATCAATCCAGATAATATGCTTGTTACTGGCTTCGTTATGCTCGGCAATGATGATTTTATCAAGAGGTAAACGGCTGGGTAAATGGGCTATTTTGACACTTTCATGATGAAATAAAGTGACTTCTTTAGAGGTCGGCCGAACCACACCTGTACGCGCCACTTCTTTGCCTGCCAGGCGGTTTAGCAGGGTGCTTTTGCCGACGCCGGTGCCACCTAAGAAGGCAACAATCAAGGGTCTGGAGGTGTTATCGGTAAATAATGCATCCGGGGTACGTGCATCATATTCCAATAAACTGTGTAGTTCGGTCTCTGTTGCCCAGGCACTGGCGACCAGCTCATTTGCCCAGCTTTTTGACTGTGCGACTAAGTCAGAGTATGCGTAGTCCATGTTTCTTTTCTTCCAGTTGTGCCTCTGCCTCAGCAAGCTGACGCGCAGAAATATTAAAATAGCTGTTGTGCATCATTTTTTCGGGCAGTCCGGTTAATGATTGCTGTAATACCTGTTTAAATAACAAGCGTTTGACGGTGTTGAGTTGCTGTTGCTTTAATTCTGCCTCGGCGCGATGTAGATAGCCCCCTATCGCACTTTCGGTCAGATATGAGGTGACCGATAGCATGGCAGGTGCGAGGATTAAATCATGCAGACCTATCCCGCCTGCCTGTACGGCTAATGCCAGCATGGCGGCATCAGCTGTTACCCGTGTTGCACGCAGGCTATTTAAAATAGCGGGGTGCTCTTCCAGTTTAAGGTATAAGTCTTGCGCAGTATCCTCTATTTCCTGTTTAAAGCTTTCATGATAAGTGAAGGTCGTGTGTTCAAAGCGTTTTAAAATAACGGCTTTATCCTGTCGTAACTGCGTATTGACTGATTTCCACCATTTATTATTACCCTGGGTCAATTCAATCTGATCCAGAATATTATCGCCTAATTGCAGCAAAACATGCTCGGCAATTTGCTGTAAAACCGCTGTTTCTATTGTGCCGGAATAGGCTTGAGTGTATTTTTTGCGACTGGCGGAAAATACCTTTCTTAATGGCCAGGTGAGTACTTTTCTACTTTGTGATATAAGCTTTGCCACTCCAGGCACTTCCAGCAAGGTCAGGAGTTTGGCCATGGCATTTTGAAAGGTATCATAATGATGAGGGTGGTTCAGATAATCCCGCTGATAATTGCTCGCTGCTTCTGCAACGGCTTTCTCAATTAATAATTGCCACTGAACCTGTGCTTCTTGTTCGGATTTGATGGGGGCTACCCATGCCTGCCAGTACTGCCTAATAAAACCTATGGCAGCAGTATCCTGCCGTTTATAGTTAATTTTCTGGATATTAGTGTCGAGTAAACGCAGCAGTTCAGTTTGTGCGCCTGTTATATCGCCCTTACTGAAAAGTATCGGCATAATACTCGGTAGCTTATCGCCACGAACCTGTTGCCAGCGCTCTTTAAATGATTCTACAACCAGCGTTTGTGAATCAGCGAGCAGTTTATTGATCACCACCAGTACAGGTTGCTTCAGTGGCTTCACTAAAGCCAGGGTATCCCATACGGATTGATCGGCATACTTTTCTTTACTCACCACCAAGACCAATACGTCTGCAAGTGCCAGGGCTCTTAATACGCCTTGTTGATAGCTATGGGCATCAATTGAATCAAAGTCAGGGGTATCCCATAATAGGCAGGCAGGCAGGGTGTCCGTTGTTATTGGCGAAATAGAGTAACTGCTATATTTTTCAGCGGTTAAGGACCATTGATCGACTTGTTGAAAGAATGAAAAATGTTATGAAAAATCGAAAAAAACGTCTTTATTTAAATTAAGTGCAAACCCTTGTGGGTGTACGGTAAATCCCGCTAAAGGGCTGACTCCGGCTGCCTGCTGGTTAAGTAACAGGTTGACGAGCGTACTTTTGCCTGACTGTGTGGGGCCAATCACCGCAATATTTAGGGCGGCCCTCTTTTGCTCAATTAATTGGCCTTTATGTAAGAAGGATTCTATCAGGGTTAATTGCTCAATACAGGTCTGAAAGGTGCTCCATTGTGTACTTGTGTCAACCAGCCCTGATTGAATGATTTGGTAGCGCTGCTTTAAAGTTGTAATAAATTCCAGCATTGATTTCGTTATGTAATATAATTACTCAGTAATTTACTATGTTTAAGCCTACCAGTGCAAGGTTGGCTTTAGACCCATGACCATTATAATAAAAATACAAAAGACTTACAGAGAGGATTTGTTTAAATGCGCATACTATCAATTATCATTATTTCATTAAGTATTTTAGTCTCCACGGGCTGTAGCAAAGGTAGCCAGATAAATGGACGTAACTTTAAAACGGCTTTAAAATCAGTCAAAATGATAAAAGGCCGTCTACCTCAGGAGCAAAGAATCGCTTTTGAGCTGTCTTTTTGGGCAATACGCAATACTTATAGAAAAAATCCGGAGTTTCTTGATATCGTCGATGGTAAGACACCAGATGAACTCATTGAAGTGGGTAAAGAGGTGTTTGCAAAACGTAAGGCAGAAGGTTTTGAGGAATACCAGCAATACGCTAACTGGGACGAGATGATTGCTAAATATGAACAGGATCGCGCCGCACAAAGCATTAAAAAGAAACGTGATCCTAGAGATGAGGAAAATAGTGTTATCTATAAGCTTTAAAACAATTTTAGACGTAGGAATGTAAATGAAGCAGTATTATTTAAGGCTATTAGCCGTGTTACTTTTATGTATGCCTTTATCTTCTTGGGCGGATGCGGGGAGTTGCTCGATTAAGTATAACTTAACGGGCTGGTCTTTTTTGTATAAGACCTACAAGGGCAAGGGAGTGGTGCAGTGTAGCAATGGTCAGAGCGCTCAGGTTTCTTTAACCCTGCATGGTGGAGGCTTAACTTTTGGTGTTTCTGATATTGAAAATGCAAAAGGAAAACTGACGGGTGTAAAGAGCTTAAAAGATATTTATGGCACTTATTTTTCGATAGATGTGCATGCCGGTTTTGCGCGGGCAGCTGAGGCGCGTACTTTATTTAAGGGGTATATTGCCGGTGGGGGAAGTGGCGTTGGTGGCGGTTATGGCCTGGGCCTTACTTTTAGTGGTTTGACGATTAAGCCTTAAGAGGGGGCTAATAGTCCTGTATTAAGCGATAGGAAGAGCGCATCAGGCATCCGCTAGATGCGCTTCGTGCCTCAGCACATTCTATATTTCTCAGGTAAATAAATGCTATTTGCGTAACGGATAACATCCCTCAAAGGGATGTTATCCGTAAAGTTATTTTTCTGAAAATCTATATCCCTAGTGAGGGGGTATGGAGAATAACCAGGCTCCCTTTCTTAGCGGTGCCAGCGATGAACAATAAACTCAACGGCTTCTTGAATATTCAAATCCCGCGTTCCCCCGCCGGTACGCAAATAAAATTTGGGTGTTTT
>DAOVWV010000245.1 GCA_030636485.1 Methyloprofundus sp. | reverse complement strand
GATGCATAAGCAGGACTGGTCGAGGGTAATTTTGTATAGCTCAGCGTTTTATACTCTACCGGTAAAAAGGGATAAACCTGCTTCTTATACAACAACTCTGCCGTCACACCATTAAAAAATACAGACCTAAGCTGGCTAAACTCCTTAAATAAGCCTACAAAATCATTGACTTCAGTAAAGTTTTTCTTAATATCAGCATCTAAACTACCTTGCCTATCACAGGATTTTAGTACATCCCAGACAGCCACCCCTTCAGCCTGCAATACAACCTGTCCTTGCTGATAAGATAGCGACTTACCTTCATTAAATAAAGCAGCCATAATCCGCCAGAACGCATTACGTGGGTGCGCATAGTATTGATGCTTCGCTAAAGAAGTCACGCTGGGCATGCTGCCTAGAATCAAGACCCGCGCTTTATCATTGCCTAATAAATTAAATCCATTTATTACTGTCATAATTTTACTGATTTTAATCTCGTTTTTTGCGATAATGCTCGACCATCTACAAGCTAGGTTTCTAAGACGAATTCACCCCATCATAAACTTATTACCTGGCTTATAGGCACTTGCCTTACAACTCTTTATTTTATATAAAAAAACTCTAAACTATGTGGTTTAAAAATCTCGCTATTTATCGCTTAACTGAAGCCTTTACTTTATCGCCGACAGAACTGGAAGAAAAACTGCAAAGCCTGAGCTTCAAGCCTTGCGCGACAACAGAAGAATTCAGCTATGGCTGGTCTGCCCCCCTAGGCCGCAGCTCTGAACAGCTTATCCATCAGGCCAATGGCTTTATCATGCTATGCGCAACCAAAGAAGAAAAAGTATTGCCTAGCAGTGTCATTAATGAAATGACAGCGGATAAAATTGCCGAAAAAGAAGATCAGGAAGCGCGCAAACTCTCCAAGAAAGAGCGCAGCGAACTTAAAGACCAAATTATCTTTGAACTCCTGCCCCGCGCCTTTTCTTTTTCTAAAAAAACATTTGCCTATATCGACCCTAAAGGCGGCTGGCTCATTGTTGATGCGGCTTCTGCAAAAAAAGCAGAAGAACTCATCAGCTTTTTACGTAAAAACCTAGGCTCTTTACCTTTAGTGCCTGTTAGCACAAAAGAAAAGCCTGTTACGACCATGACGCAATGGCTAACGCAAAATGAATCACCTGCCGATGTATTAATCGAAGATGAATGTGAGCTACGCGCACCTGAAGAATCAGGCGGTATTATACGCTGTAAAAATCAGGATCTTAGCGCACCAGAAATCAAAAACCACCTAGATACGGGGAAGCAGGTCATAAAACTTGCCATGAGTTGGTCTGATCGTTTGTCATTTGTCGTCGATGAAAATCTATCAATAAAACGCCTGAAGTTTTTAGATTTGATTCAGGATCAGGTGGCTGACACGGATGCAGACTCTGCCGAAGAACAGTTTGATGTTGATTTTACCATTATGTCGCAAGAATTAAGCGCATTCCTACCTCGCCTGGTAGAAATATTTGGCGGCGAAAATATTAGCTAATGAACCTATTCCACCTTTCTTTTAAGGCATCATTGACCTGCACGTTGATATTGGCAAGCCCTATTACGCCCGCGACCTCCTTTTTATTACCCGATAATGCTGAAGAGAGTTTGGTCAAAGAGCCAGGGGAAGCTGCAAATAAGCAGACAACGGCTAATAAAGATGAGGATTTACTGGATATTGCGCGCCGTTTTGACTTAGGCCAGAATGAAATTATCCGTTTAAATCCTAAGGTGGATCGCTGGCTACCCACTGCCGGAGAAAAAATTCAGCTACAAAGTGAACGCCTATTGCCTGATGCCCCCCGCACAGGCTTAGTCCTTAATTTACCTGAATTTCGCCTGTATTATTTCCCCAAACCTCAGAATGATAAAGCTGCGACGGTTATCACCCATCCCATCAGTATAGGCCGGCAGGATTGGGATACGCCCTTAGGCCAGACAAAAATCATACAGAAAAAAGAAAACCCCACCTGGACACCACCAGAATCGATAAAAAAAGAACATGCCGCTAAAGGTGACCCACTCCCCGATGTGGTCGCTGCCGGCCCGAACAACCCACTCGGTCTATACGCCATGCGCCTGGGGATCCCCGGCTATCTTATCCATAGCACCAATAAACCTTATGGTGTAGGCCTGCGCGTTAGTCATGGCTGTATTCGCATGTACCCAGAGGATATTGCCAAACTTTTCCCTATTATAAAGATCAATACCGCTGTCACTATCGTAAATCAGGCCGTTAAAGTGGGCTGGTATAAAAATAGCCTATATATAGAAGTACACCCTCCATTGGAAGAGCATCAATCCGATGATTTACTGGAAATTTCACTGGATTTAATTGAGCAGGCAAATGATGGGGTTTTACCTGTTATCAGTGGAAGAGCACTAAAAAAGGCCTTGACTGAACAGCAGGGCTTGCCGATAAAGGTATTTGAAAAACCAGGGAAATAAGGATAGACAGAAAAATAGAGGCTCTGAAATGAAAAAAGCGCTTAAAGCGCTTTTTTTGTTTGCTAATAATAAAGTTAATTTAGCTTATTTTACGTCTAGCGCCAAAGAAACCCAATAAGCCGGCTCCCATGAGCAATAGCACTGAAGGTTCTGGTACTCCAGGAATGGGTGGTGGTATTATTGGTGGCCCAGGCACCCCTGGGATTTTTAAACTCCCCTCGCCATTTTCACCTACCCGCTGCATTCTGAGAATGTCACCACTGACTCCATTCGCTTGTAGAATCCACTCCTCAGGTTTGATAATATCAAGCACAAGCACTGCCACATCTGGAACCGCCCCCCCCACTTCAGGATCAGTTCCAGAATCATCAAAATTATAGATACTTCCCCCTATACCGTTAGTCGTGAACGATACGTCGACTACCGTACTTCCTGGAGTGATATTATTGTCTACATTGAGTTCCAGCTCCCAATCGCTGCTAATATCTATACCATCTTTATCTGTGAACGAAGCAACAGATACCTCTGTCATATCATCTAAAATATCAAACACTAGCCCCGTAATAACAGCTTGATTGATGAAGCTGCCACCGTTTGAGATTGTCGTGTTATCGAATGTAATGGACAATTGGTTGCCGCCCAGATCTTCGAAAGTTATGATGCCACCGCTAGTGCCACAGTCTTCGTCTGCTATTCCTTCACCGCAGCCACTGCTAGCCACGTATTCACGAACAATGGTAGTAGCACTCGCACTGCCCGCTGCTACAGCGAGTATCAAGGCGATCGCTATTCGCTGTATTATTGAGATTGTCATTATCTCCTCCATTAGGAAAAATCAAAGTGTCCTAATTTAGGAAAAACCAAAGCGTCCTGATTCGATTAACCTTAATTAAAAATTCACACAAACCTGACGTATTGTCCACAGACTTGCGCTTAACAAATCATTAAGCACTAACTATGCCAAAAATTTTATAATACAAAATACAGATAGTTACAATCAATAAAAGTTATTTTACTTTCATTTATAATATTGATTTGTAAAACAAGCTGACACTAATATAGAGAAAAGGAGGAAATAATTATTTTTGTGATGCACTTCACAGTTTTTAATTAATATAAAAATAAAACTTGAAAAAATGGTTTTCATACTCAAATATCAGACGACATAAGGTATAGAGCATTTATAAAGCACTAATAATCAGTAGTATCAAACACATAGAATCAGTATATTATTCTAAATACTTATTTTTAAATAAACTGTAAAAAAAACTGACACTAATACATAAAAAAAGAGGAAAATAAGCGCTTTATGCCCCTTATTGCATGCCTTTCATTACACTCATAAAATATTTTAAAAAATATAATAATAATAATAAAAACAATAAGGTAGTAAATTACAAAGCATTAATAAGTGATAATATAAAACCCATTATATTACTCTATCGCTTACTTTTTATAGACTGTAAAAAAAACTGACACCCAGTAGACAAGAAAAATTTTACATAAAAAAAGCCAGCTAACATTTTCAGT
>DAOVWV010000103.1 GCA_030636485.1 Methyloprofundus sp. | reverse complement strand
GTTGCTCCGGTAAATAGAGATTTAATCCCAAACCTATGACTGCACTACAAGGGCCATTACTTTCCCCTGATACTTCAATCAGAATGCCCCCTAGTTTTTTCTGTTGCCAGTAAATATCATTAGGCCATTTTAAACCAACATGATCAATATGGTGGATTTTTAGAGCTTTAATGACAGCAACGCCGACCGCTAGACTTAAGCCTGATAAGCTGGCGGGGCCTTGTTGAAATTGGCATAATAGTGATAGATAGATATTACTGCCAAAAGGTGATACCCATTGTCTGCCACGTCGTCCCCTGCCAGCCGTTTGTTGCTCTGCGAGGCAGATAACTCCTGTGCTATCAGGCTGTTTATGGGTTAATTCCGAAAGGTAGGTATTGGTGGAATCAATCTGGTCATGGGTTTCAAGCACAGAAATATGCTGCCTGATTGATGTGGGTAATAAATTGATAATACGGGCTTTATCAAGTAACTCTATGGCTGTTTGTAGTCGATAGCCTTTACCATTCACGGCAATAATCTCTATGCCTAGTTCCTCCAAGGCATTGAGGTGTTTCCAGATGGCCGACCGGCTAAGCTCTAGTTGCGCTGCGAGTGTAGTGCCTGAGTGAAATTCTCCATCAGATAAAATCTGTAGCAGTTGTTTTTTCTTGGCTGAAAATTGCACGTGTTTATCGAGTATCCTTTAAATTCTCGTTCCTAAGCCCTGCCAGCTGAGTTATTTAGGAGTGGAGGGGGCATAAGCCTGTAGTACATTGCCCATACAACGTGAAATTATAATTTCACGTTGTATGGCATACTGTGTCTTTATTTCAACATTATCTGCTTTCCCATGAGCCCCATGCCCTGGGCAAAAGAAGCCCCCATTTTGCCAGCCAAACGGTCAATCAAGCGCTCTTGGATGGTGAAATTAACCCGTTTTTTGGCACCAATAATATCGGTTGCAACCGAATCATCATTACCATAATCATCAGCCAGGCCAATTTTTATACCTTGCTCACCGGTCCAGACCAAACCAGAGAATATTTCTTTATTTTCTTGCAGACGATCACCTCGGCCTTCTTTAACCGCAGCAATAAATTGCTGATGAACCTGCGCCAGCACATCCTGCATATACTTTTGCTCGTCAACTTTGGCGGGTGAGAAAGGGTCCATTAAGGCTTTGTGTGCTCCCGCTGTCACTAAACGGCGCTCTACACCTAGCTTTTTCATGGTATCAACAAAACCAAAACCATCCATAATGACACCAATGGAGCCAATGAGACTGGATGGGTTAACAAAAATTTTATCCGCAGCAGAGGCGATAAAATAACAGCCTGATGCACAAATATCTGATGCCACCGCATAGATAGGCATTTTCGGATTTTCGGATTTTATTTTTCTTATTTCATTAAAGATATAAGAAGATTGTACCGGGCTACCCCCAGGGCTATTGACATGTAAAATAATGCCTTTTGTGTCTTCGTTTTTAACGGCATTGCGTAACGATTTAATAATCGAATCAGCATTGGCCTCTTTGCCTTCTGCAATCACGCCAGTGATATTAATAATGGCAGTATGTCCGGTACCATCATCGCTACTCATACTCTGCTTAAGCGTTGGGTACAGGCTGATCCCAAGGATGGCAGCAAGGTAAACAAACATTAAACTTTTAAAAAAAATGCCCCAACGTCGTGTACGCCTCTGCTCTGTTACCGCTGCAAAAGCCAGTTTTTCTATGACTTCACGCTCCCAGCCATTATTGTCCTTGTTTTTCTGGTTTTCTTTAGAATCGGGTTCGTTCCACTGATTATCAGTCACGCCTATTTCTCCTGGTTTTATCTATTTAAAAGCGGACTGCAAGCCCACACTTCTTAAAATATATTATTAAACCTATCTATATAGGCTAAAATCCAATATTTCAACTAATCTTTAAAAATAAATAGCCATGAGAATGCCATGATTTTATTTTTCTTTGTCCAGTAAGGCTTGTAAATCATCCGCTAAAGGCGCGATTAGCTTGAGGCTTTCACCTGTCACTGGGTGGGCAAACTGCAATGTATGAGCATGTAAAAATAAACGTTTATAACCACGCCGCCTGAACATTTTATTGGTTTCTTTATTGCCATAACGATCATCACCGATGATGGCATGACCCAGCCATAAAGCATGTACCCTGATTTGGTGAGTGCGTCCTGTAAAGGGGGATGCTTCAACCAGTGTTGAGTCCTGATAAGTAGTGATGCATCTAAACCGGGTCTGTGAAGGCTTGCCGGCAGAACTCACTTTCACCATACGCTCGCCCCCCTGGCTGACATTCTTTAATAAGGGCTGGTCAACAATTGTTTTTTTCTTTTCCCAGTGTCCCTCTAATAAAGCCAGGTAACTTTTTTTAACGCCACTACCACGAAAGTACTCATGCAAAGTACGTAATGCACTACGTTTTTTGGCAATAATCAAACACCCTGAGGTGTCACGATCCAGACGGTGCACTAACTCTAGGAAGTGGCTATCTGGGCGTAATTCGCGTAACGCTTCTATCACACCTGAGCTTATGCCAGAGCCGCCATGAACAGCAAACCCGGCGGGTTTGTTAATCACTAAAATAGCAGCATCTTCAAATAAAACACCGCTTTGTAAACTGGCTTTAAGGTAAGCCGGTGCTGAAATGATTTCTTTAGGCTCTGCAACCCGCACGGGTGGAACTCTGACTATATCGCCGAGTACCAGCTTACGCTTTGCATCGCAGCGGCCTTTATTGATGCGTACTTCGCCCTTACGGATGATGCGATAAATTCGACTTTTAGGTACGCCTTTCAAGAGTTTTATTAAAAAATTATCAATACGTTGCCCCTCCAGTGCATCGGTAATTTCAATAAACTGGACTTTAACGGCTATTTTGTTTTCTTCTGATTTCATTGCTACATAATAGTAGAATTTATGGTGGTATACTATAAGAATATTATATTATTCATACATTATTCACTATAACAGGTTATAATCATAAAGTTGCAGACGGTAAGATTTAAAAACCAGTCTGCAAATAGCAGATAAACATCACCGGGAAATAAAAAAATACAACACTGTAAAGATTATGAGTGTTGTCTGGTGAGTCATGTTGCTAAAACAGATTTTGGGTTTTTTCGCTCGACCCATGATGAGCGATACTCGACCCGATAAAGGCCGAACGATACGAAAAGACTGTCATTTGTCTTTCAATCCTTGTTGTAATAATGTTAAACAGGTACCAGTAGAGCGTGATAACTGATGTTAGCAATGCTCCTGAATATATGCCTATTTATAGACAGCATATTAAACATTTGATTGAAAGCCAGGCTATAATTCAGAGTTTGTAATGACGTTACAATGAATTGATAGGCAATATTGTTATAAGCTTCAAGGCTTTTGTTTGTTTTTCTGTCTGTTATATTTTTGTTTTTACAAATATACTTGTGCAGACTTGATAAAGAAAAGAGAAAACCTTCAGAGTTGTTATTCCTTTCCTGCTCTAGCGAAATATAACGATAATAATAAAATCTTGATAATACGTATCTTCTGCGCGGAAAATATTGGGTTCCATAAGGAATTATTAAATGAAAAGAATGCTTATCAACGCAACGCAGCCTGAAGAACTGCGTGTTGCATTGGTAGATGGTCAAAAACTGTATGATTTTGACATTGAACACCCTTCACAAGAACAAAAGAAATCGAATATATACAAGGGTATTATTACCCGTATCGAACCGAGTCTGGAAGCTGCTTTTGTTAATTATGGTGCTGATAAACATGGTTTTTTGCCATTAAAAGAAGTCGCACCCAGTGCCGTCTTATCGGATGACCACAATCTTAGCCGTGCAAAGATCAAAGAACGCTTAAAAGAAGGGCAAGAAATTATTGTCCAGATTGAAAAAGAAGAGCGTGGCAACAAAGGTGCAGCACTTACAACCTATATTAGTCTAGCTGGTACCTACCTGGTACTGATGCCTAACAGCCCTAAAGCCGGTGGTATTTCACGCCGTATAGAAGGTGAAACGCGTAATGAATTGCGTGATGCAATGGCAGGGCTGGAAGTTCCTGAAGATATGGGGCTTATTGTACGTACTGCAGGCTGTGGCAAAAGTACCGAGGAATTGCAATGGGATTTAAACTATCTCATACAATTATGGGAAGCCATTGATCGCTCTTCAAAAGAGCAAAGCAACCCCTTTCTTATTTTTCAGGAAAGTAATGTTATTATTCGTGCATTACGTGACCATTTACGTGCTGATATTGATGAGATCCTGATTGATAAGGAATCATCCTATAAATTAGTACATACCTTCCTGAAACAGGTTATGCCGCATTACCTGAATAAGGCAAAGTTATACAGTGATGCCGTCCCTCTATTTAATCGCTATCAGATTGAATCACAGATTGAAACGGCTTATAGCCGTGAAGTTCCGCTTCCATCAGGCGGGGAATTAGTGATAGATCATACCGAAGCATTGACTTCAATCGATATTAACTCGGCTCGGGCAACCAAAGGTAGTGATATTGAAGAAACGGCTTGCAATACCAATCTTGAAGCGGCTGATGAAATTGCACGTCAATTACGCTTACGTGATCTGGGCGGGCTATTTGTTATCGATTTTATTGATATGCTGTCAAACAAAAATCAGCGCGCTGTTGAAAACAGATTACGCGATGCATTAAAAATTGATCGTGCACGTATCCAGACCAGCCGTATCTCACGCTTTGGTTTGCTGGAAATGTCGCGGCAACGGATACGCCCATCATTGGGTGACACCTCGCAACTTACTTGCCCACGCTGTAATGGTCAGGGAGAAATACGTAATGTTGAGTCGGTTGCTTTATCTGTATTGCGCCTGCTTGAAGAAGAGGCTATGAAAAATGGCACTGAAAAAGTCATTGCTCATTTACCTATTGAATGTGCCACGTTCTTACTTAATGAGAAACGCGACTCAATTGATCAAATCGAATCTCGTTTAAAGGTACGAATTATTGTCTTACCAAGTAAGCACCTGGAAACACCTGCTTATGATATAGAGCGTATTAAATCAAAAGATGATGACGGCTCGACAGAATCAGCAAGCTATACACAGCTTAAAGCCGAAGAGATCAATGCACCAGACTTTGCCAAGCAATCAGCGCCCAAGGTTCAACAGGCTGTGATTAAAGAATTTTTACCTGATGCACCCGCACCTGCCCCGGTACTTAGTAAAAAGACCTCGGCTACCTTAATCAGTCGTTTCTGGCATAAGCTAGTGGGTACGAGTGAAGAAGATGTTGCGGAAAGCTCGGGCAAGGCGGCTGCTCAGCCTGAAAAAACGCGTAGCGACAAACCATCCAATAACCGTAGAAATCCGAATAATCGCAGAAACCGTAATAATAGAAACAATAACCGTGACCGTAATAAGCCCCAAAATAGTAATAATAACAGCAGCAGCAGCAACAATAACAATAATAAAGTAGAAGAGAATAAAAATACTCAGGCTTCTACTCAGGCACAAGCGGCAAAACAACAGCCGACTGAAAATAAGCCTGATACCACAGAAGGTAAGCCTAAAAATCAACAAAGAAAACCGAATCGTAGGGGCTACAATAGAAAGCCAAGAGCTGCTAGAGAGACAACACAAAACGCGAGTAATACGAGTGTCGATCAAAAGCCGGAAAAAACGGGCGACGTTGCTAAAGCTCAGGCAGCGACTCAGAACTACGATAAAAATACTGAAACGCAGTCTTACGCAGCAAATTATGAAAAAGCCATTAGCAGCGTGAAAAACGCGACTGAAGCACCTGCTGTCGATAAGAAAGTGGTTAAAACTGAAGACTAAGATATAGGCTTACAAAAGTAGACACTGCCTGTCATTAATGGGCTGGCAGTGTCTGCGGATATTTTTAGCTTTTATGCCTAAAGCTATTGCACTCCACCTTATTTATAAAATACCTCAGCCACTGCGCCAAATTGAGAATAGCAGCCAGATACCGCCAGCGAATGCACCAATAAACCCCATTAAGCCAAAGACCGAAGATGTACCGCCTTCAACGGTAGAGACGATAGAGCTACCTACTATCAAGGCAGACGTGACTAGGCTAACGGACAGGCGGTTAACCGTGCGATCTAATTCTTTACTCAGCCAGTCAGGCTTATTGATGTCAATTTTTACCCCTAAAGTTCCTTGCCGTATGGACTCCATAAACTGGTGTAAGTCCTGAGGGAGATCTGTTAATAATTCTGCTACGTTAAATAGGTTGTCTTTGCCTCTTTTTAAGAAAGCATCAGGGCTATAGCGTGCTAAAAAAATGCGCTGTATTAATGGTGAAGCTACCTCAACTAAATTAAACTCGGGGTCTAGTTGACG
>DAOVWV010000356.1 GCA_030636485.1 Methyloprofundus sp. | reverse complement strand
CGATGCGGGGAATAAGGGGGCGCTTTACTTTTCAGAGAATGCGTATAGAAGCGTAGATCATCAATTTCAGGGATTGTGAAACTATTTCCATCAATGGGCACGTTGTGGTGATTAATCGTGCAATAATCTTCCAGCATTTTGAACAGTGGAAAGCCGGTGCTTAAATCCTGCTGCACCATATGGGTGCAGTATACATCCAGCGGTTTACCCTCGCGCAGCATCAGCATGCCGGTGGTATGATCAATCTGGCTGTCTATCAACATAATCGCTTTAATGCCTGTGTCCCGTACTCCCTGTTTAGGCTGAATCGCAGGAAAGGCTTCTAGTTGCGTACGAATATCAGGGGAGGTGTTGAATAATAACCAGTTTTTATCGTCAGTGCTGACCGCAATGGATGACTGGGTGCGCGCTTTGCCGCGCATTTTGTTATGGCGCAACCGATGACAGTTATGACAGTTGCAGTTCCATTGGGGAAAGCCGCCACCGGCACCCGAACCGAGTACTCTGATTTTCATGGTATGTAAAAGGATTAAGTAAAAAAGTCTGAATAATACTATGCTGTGCCAGGCTTAGGAACCAAATTTAAATATCAGCAAGCTTTGGAATTGTGTCGGTGTGGCCATATTCATCAGGTTTCAGGCAAAAAAAAAGGGTTCCGGAAGAACCCTTTTTTCCTGCGAGCGTAAGATGTTAACGGTTGTATATGTACATAGTCACTTCAAAACCGAAACGCAGGTCTGTATAGCTTGGTGTTTCCCATTTCATAGTTATTACCTCCGGAGTATGATTAAATTAATTATGCGAGCTTGATCAAGTAAGCTGAACTGGAAGTATACTTTGATAAGATAGATTTCGCAAATTATGAATATCAGATATTGATTAATATCTTTAAAGGCTTGCCCGAATTCTAATAGAGAGTTATATTTAGAAGTCAGACTGATTAAATAATAGAAGAATCTATTCGGGGGATTTATGGAAGGTTTTGTAGAGCTGATAATTGGTATGTGGATCGTTGCTATCGCAGCGTTTGCGCCGCTGGGGTATTTTATTTATATCTTCAGCAAAGGTGACGGGCATTCGTTTGGTAAGTCTGATCCGGACGCTCATAAGGTCGAAGAGGGTAAATACTATGCTTTAATAAACAATGCTATGCAGAAAATCCTGGGTGGTTCAGGAAAAACTGACTCAAACAATAGCGAGACTATTTCTAAAAGCAACTCGGAATCAACAGCAGCTAAGAGTAGTACGGAAAGCACTGCGCAGTCTGCAACTGCTCCGGTTGTAAGCAAGGGTTACGGAAGTATACCTATTAAACGCTAGATCACTGGTAACTAGCGAATAACAAAAGCCGGGCAAGTTTCTTTTCACACGGATGTGAGCCGGTCATTATAAAAATAGCGACAAGGATAAATTAATCAGTTTTTCCGCAGGTTGGACAGGATGGGTTTTTTCTTAAGCGCATCATATTCCATTCCATAGTCAGACCGTCAAGCAGCAGCAGGCGACCGATTAATGCATCACCAATATTGGTCAGCAATTTTATTGCCTCCAGCGCCTGAATGCTGCCAATGATGCCAGTAATTGGGGCGATAACGCCATTTTCAGAGCAGCTCTGCATTTCTTCTCCATTTTCCTGGTAAAGGCAGTTATAGCAAGGACTGTTATTCCTACCAGGGAAAAAAACGGATACCTGACCTTCAAAACGTATCGCCGCACCTGATATTAGCGGGATTTGACGGTTTACGCATGCCTTGTTTATGGCAAATCGTGTGCTGAAATTATCACTGCAATCCAGCACTGCATCCGCGTCATTAACTTCGCGTAACAACGGTTCTCCTGCCAATCGCTGTTGTACAGCAATAACGTGGGTGTCAGGATTGATGTTGTTCAGTGTCTGGCAAGTAGACGTGACTTTTGCTTTACCGATGTCTTTAGTAAAGTGAGAAATCTGTCTCTGCAGGTTGGATAAATCGACATTGTCATCATCATAAATAGTCAATTGGCCGATGCCTGCAGCAGCCAGATACATAGCCGCTGGTGAACCCAATCCACCGGCGCCGACGATGAGTATTTTTGCATTAAGTAGTTTTTGTTGCCCTGCAATATCGACTTGCGGCAGCATGATCTGCCGGCTGTAACGGAGTAATTGCTCGTCATTCATTGTGTATTTTTCATTAACCGGTTGAATTTTCAGGAAGCGTCCCAATAGTGTGTATGAGTTTAAAAACAGGATTCTCTGGCTCACAAAATCAAGCACTTGAGTGATTGTTTTTGACAGTACTTCCATAGTACTGCAGTAAGTATTGAGTATTTTAATACTTCTCTAATGATGCCAAAGAACTTGACAGACTGCAAAAGCTGATTATCATTAGCACTCTATGCTAGCGAGTGCTAATAAAATTATTTTTCATTCATCTTAGGAGAACATTAATGAAAATACGTCCGTTACATGACAGAGTCATTGTTAAGCGTGTTGAGGAAGAAACTACGTCTGCTGGTGGTATCGTTTTGCCAGATTCAGCCACAGAGAAACCAAGTGAAGGCGAGGTTTTAGCGGTAGGTAATGGCAAATTACTTGATAATGGCGAGGTACGTGCTTTGGAAGTTCAAGTTGGCGATAGAGTACTGTTTGGTAAATATTCAGGAAATGAAGTCAAAGTTGACGGTGAAGAGATTATCGTGATGCGTGAAGACGACATCATGGGCATTTTAGGTTAAATCTCTCAATTATTACTAGACAAATTAAATACTTAAGGAATAAAAATGGCGGAAAAAGAAGTAAAATTTAGTAGTGACGCACGCTTATTAATGTTAGCTGGCGTAAATATTTTGGCCAATGCAGTAAAAGTGACTCTGGGCCCCAAAGGCCGTAACGCCGTTCT
>DAOVWV010000152.1 GCA_030636485.1 Methyloprofundus sp. | reverse complement strand
TAAACAGCCATTAAAACTTGTGTTATTCAATGTCGAGGCGGATGATTTATTGCAGGGCGGTGAAGGGCTGGCAGCTGTACCCGAGAAGCAACAGCAGTTTAAACAGGCTGTTGCCCAGGCAGCCGCTTATGCAAAAATTCTTAAACCTGATGCCATTAATATTCTGCCTGGGCGCTGTTTCGACAAAGCCAAGCGAACTCTGTATCAACAGACATTTCAGCAAAACCTGTGCTATGCCATTGAAGTCTTCTCAGCATTAGGTGTTAAAACGGTTTTTGAGGCGATCAATAACATTGATATGCCAAATTTCATTATTCACAGTAGTGAGCAAATGCTGACGCTTATGGCGCAGATCAATCACCCTGGCTTGTTGATGCAATATGATATTTATCATATGCTGATGATGCAGGAAGACCCCGCCAGATTTATTGTGCAATATGCCGATAAAATTGGCCATATCCAATTTGCAGACTGCCCGGGGCGACACCAGCCAGGCACCGGTACGGTTAATTTTAATCTGCTATTTTCACTGATCAAAGCGTCATCCTACCAGGGCTGGGTAGGTGCTGAGTACAAGCCTCTCAATAATACGCCTGCATCACTTGGCTGGTTTAAGGAGCAAGCATAGTGTTTGAACTTAAAAAGTACACTCTGACTTTATGCGCCTTTATCATGCTGACTGGCTGCTCCAGCTTTGGTTATGGTGTCACCGAAGCCATTCTTGATAGTAATCAGAAAAATGATGCGCGCATATGCAAAGTAACCGGCCGCCCTTTTTCAGGCCTGCAACCCTTATTAAAAGATGGCTTGAAAGTACTCATGGTTCACGGCATAGGTGAACATACCTCAGGCTATGCAGCCGAGTTTCTAGATAAACTGACCGCTGAAATGGGGCTTAATAAAACCTCGCCTGGCTATAAAACCATTGACCTATTTGATCCCGTTGAAACAACCAAAAGCCTCGGCACAATGAGAGTGCACCATTATTTCAATAAAGACCACAGCAAAACCTTATTATTCTATGAGCTGCTCTGGTCCAGCATTACCCAAGAGGCAAAAAAAGTCATCGCTTATGATAGCACTGGTGAATATTCACATCGCCGCGCTGACATTAATAATCTACTCAAAAAATTTAGCAATGACACCATGCCGGATTCCTTTTTATACTTAGGGGATCATCACCAGGACATATTGACTTCCTTTATTCAGGCTTATTGCTGGATGGCTGCAAAAAACTGGCACGACCTTGCCGCACATACCACTCATAGCTGTGATTTTCATGCGCCAGGCTTTAGTGATAATCTGCAAAAAAATCACTATGCCTTTGTCACTCATAGCCTGGGTAGCCGTATTACTATTGATGGTTTACAGCGTATGGCACATGTTTTAGGCAGTGACTCGAATATCTATCATGGTTCAATCAAAAAGCCGCAGACAGCCGTACAAATCCTAAAAGAAAAAGAGACCTATATTTTCATGCTTGCCAACCAGCTCCCCATCTTACAGTTAGGCCGGAAAAAAGCGGAGGTCACTCAGCAATATGCCAATTATTGCCAGGCAAATGGCACTCTTTTTAAAGACCGCATGTACCAGTCCACCAAAGTCATTGCTTTCAATGACCCTAACGACATTGCCAGCTACCCGATTCCCTATGGTTTTAGCCAGCAGTATCTGGACTCACGTTTATGCATTGATATTTCTAATGTGGAAATTAACATTGCCAGTGTCACTGATTTATTTGGCTTAGGTACCTTTGCCAACCCACTCACAGCACATTCAGGCTATAAATCAGATGACCGGGTGATTGCGCTGATTGCCAAGGGAATTGGGACGGATAAGAGCGCTGATATTGTTAATCAGCGTTGTCGGTGGCTAGAAGAAGTTGATTAGAATAAGCCTCGCATTTAACACCGGATAAACAACAGGGAACGAGAAAAAACCTGTGCTTAATACCCTGATATGGAGGCTTTAGTAGCAAAACACCTCAATATATTACTTGTTAGCATCCCTAATAAATCGATTTAATAATATGTCTTCTACATTTCTTCTAGCATCTATAATGGATAAAACATAGACTGTACTGCTAGAAACTCTATAAATCATTCTCCATGGCTGAATGATTAATTCTTGATATTGAAAAATTCCTTGTTCTTTAAGCTCAGGAACAATACGACCTCTCTGAGGGAATGAATCAAGTGAAAGTGACTGCTTTCTAATCTTGTTTATGATGTTTTTTGCTGCAATGGGGCTATCAGATTTAATAAACTGAATGATTTCTATCAAATCCTCGTTCGCCGTTTTAGCCCAAATAACATTATAATTTTTAGTCATTTTCTGTATCAACTAACTTTTCTAACCCAGAAAAAACATCTTCTTGAGAAAGGAAGTTTCCATTTCTAACCTCTTCCTCTCCTTGAGAAATAAGCTTTAATATTCCAATGGCATTACGCATGTTTTCATAGCTTTCAGGGTCTTGAAGAACTGCTTTAGGCTCTCCATTCTGAGTTATAACAATAGGCCTACGCGTTTCATTGACTTGCTTTAGTATATCTGCAGCTTGAGATTTTAAATAGGTAACAGGTTTAATATCCATTGATATTTTCATAATAATAACCTCCAGACTTTTTATGGTACGTTATTCTGTCCTTCTGTCAAGGTTATACGTAGGCTTTTTGAATGACCACCAGATTGACTTTAAGAAACAAGAGGGCAAGTCTCGAATTACGAATGCGCTTGTAAAATATAATTTCGTGCTTTGCATACCTTTCGTGGAAAAAACAAGAAACCAGCGCCAGAAATTGTTAATTATGCGCATTTATATTACTATATGTGCATATACAACATAAATAAGAGTATATTATGTCTGCATTAGAACAACTTAAGCCCACACAAGAATCTGTCTTAGCTAAAGCAGTGCTCAATGCTTCTGAACAATTAGGCTTAAAGCAGGCGGAATTAGCCGCAATACTGGGTGTACACCGAACTGCCATTAGCCGCCTAAAGCAAAATCAATCACTTGACCCTTTGTCCAAGCAAGGCGAGATTGCCCTACTTGTTGTCCGTATCGCCCGAGCTTTGTTTGCTTTAACAGGTGGAGATGCAGCATGGATCAAGCATTTTATGCACACGCACAACAATGTCACTGGCGGTGTTCCTGCCAAACAAATAGAAAGTATTCAAGGTCTAATGACGGTTGTGCAGTTTGTTGATGCCATTCGGGGAAAGGTTTAATGCTATGGGCAGCCTGTAACGGAGCGCAGCAGGTAGGGAATTTAACAGGGACACTGTATCGCCTGGTTGAAAGTCAGGAACAAATTGCCACCTTAGGCTATGTTGACACACTGGATGAACAAGCCCTGCTTGAAGAAATGTTAGAGCAGACTAAACCTGCCTACAAGGAAGATTTAACGGCTTATCACTACTTGCTGTCTACACCTTTTCGTTATCCACCCTTAAAATGGGGCTCCCGCTTTGGCGGACTGCATGAGCCCAGCCTTTTTTATGGCGGTGTAAGTGTTGAGGTAACACTGGCAGAGTCAGCTTATTATCGTTTTGTGTTTTGGAATTCAATGACAGGTCTGCCGATTAAAAAGCAAATCAGATCAGAGCATTCGCTGTTTTCTGTCGCTTATCAATCGTTGCGTGGCGTTCGCTTACATCAAGCCCCCTTTGATAAATATCAGCATGAAATAGCCAGCCCCACAGAGTACACCCAATCACAACAGTTAGGGACAGCAATGCGAACATCGGGGGTAGAAGCCTTTGAATACCCATCGGCACGTGACCCACAAAAAGACATCTGCGTTGGCTTGTTTACAGCCCGTGCATTTAAACATAAAAAACCTAAAAACATGAGCCTATGGCTCTGTGAAACGACTGCCAATGAAGTACTGTTTAAGCAACTAGGCTCTAATGCAATAACCAGCTTTAAACTTGAAACGTTTCTACTGCATGCAAAGCTTCCCATGCCTGCATAACCCTAACAAATAAACCACGGAACACCCTATGGACAATACTACTTTTAATCACTGGAATGAACTCTTTACTGACTAGACAAATGTCCAATTTCCACTAGCTTAGGCACTGCTAGGTCAAATTGATCTGCATAAGCCAACCAGCGTTTTAAACGCTCAGGCGCACTACGTCCCAAGCAATTCCGCTGTGGGCAATCCTTGATACCTTCCACTATTCCCATAATCAATTTTTTATAGGGAAGCGGTTTGCCTGTAAGCGATTCTTGAATACGAATAACCTCTGTTGCAATCTCTCTGGCAAGTGGCTGATGATCATTCCACAACTCACCAACAGTACAGTTTTGTAGCAACCCCGCTGTATTGACCGTGAGTATATAGACCGTTTTACGTAATAATTCATACAATAAATCATCTTCACTGCTTAATACGGGAGCCGCTTCATCCAATGCCAGCAGAGCATTAGAGATAAGCGTTGCATTTGGCCCATAGCAAGGTGTGTGTAAAATACTGCTGAACTCCATGCCCTTTTTCTTTTCAAACCAGACCACTGCAACTGTTGGGTTTTCAATATTATGTGCTAACCAGTCTCTTGGGAGTAATTCATTCTGGATCAGTCCCAACTTGTTTTTCCAGTTTTCCGGGATTTTTTGCAACACCGCGTCTAATTCACTTTCCTGAACACTGATCAAGACCAGTGCCGGATCGGGAATGTTCTGGCTTTCCTCCGCGATATTCATCTGCCGTGTAACTGGATAGACAGGGTGGCCGCAACGCAGAAAACCACGTGCAAAAACACCCCCTAATTCCCCCATGCCGATAATAACAATTGTTGACTGCATACTAAGCGCTTAAGTTTGGTTGATTGAAAGTGATATGGAAAATACAAAATACCCTCAATGAGCATAGAGTATTTTCACCCTAGGAACTCTATGTTCTCTATGGTTATTTTTAGTTTTATAGTTTCGCGACACAGAATGCCGGTCTATGCACTCTGATACGAAGTGTCACTGCCATTAAGTTAATGGCAGTGACAAAGCATGAGAAACGAGAAAAATGGGACAAAAACAAGTAGAGTGGGCAGTTTTTTTTTTTTTCAAGTAAAAGACGGCATAGTGGGTGGTAAATAGTGACCGGCGTTCACTCGATTGCCTTTCCGGCCTTAAAGGGGGGTTAAACAAGCTGGGCTGGCTTTCCTTGCTT
>DAOVWV010000004.1 GCA_030636485.1 Methyloprofundus sp. | reverse complement strand
GGTAAGGTCGTCATTCCCGAAGTCTGTTATCGGGAATCTACGTTGAGCATAGATTCCTGCTAAAGCTTGTGCCCACGTTTGACTGGGTAGCATGCAGGAATGACGGCTTTTGTATACTTCA
Organism: Methyloprofundus sp.; assembly: GCA_030636485.1. GTDB lineage: Bacteria > Pseudomonadota > Gammaproteobacteria > Methylococcales > Methylomonadaceae > Methyloprofundus. Next base: position 15,013 of record DAOVWV010000004.1, on the reverse strand, counting down.
GGCATCAGTGGATAATGAGAAGTTACGGCATTTATCCATAAATGAAAAACTGTTTATGATATTATTTATAGTGCCTCTTTGAAGGCCTGTATTGTTCCATTTCTGAAACAATCAACAATGACTTTTTAGATGCCCTATTTATGTCATAAATTGATTTGAATTTATCGGACTCAAATGACAGTAATTAATGCATAATAAACGATGCTCAATGTATTTTTCTGGCTAAGTCATTGGCTGTCACTCTAAAAAAGTCTACTAATGGTGTATTTCATAGTGCGTATTATCATTCTGGGGTTAATTACTTTTACTGCCTTGCATCCCGCGTGGGGAGAGGAAAGCCATTGGCAGCAGCCTGAATTTATTGTTGACAGTTTTCTGGAAATTGCGCTCAAAAATGAACATTCGAGCCGGGAAGGCGTTGTCAGAAAATGGATGACAGGGATACGCTATTTGTTTGATCACCAGGTGGGTGATGAGGCTTTTCATAAACAGCTAGCAGAGATGCATTTGCAGCACTTGGCTGAAATGACAGGTATTTCAATAACCCCGGCGACAAGCAGGAAGCAAGCGAATCTATTCATTATTTTTTCCACCGAGCAGCAGTTGGCAGCAGAGCTTAAAACACACTTTCATCTTAAAGCCAGCGGAATTGATTTTATGCTACGGAATAGTCTTTGTCTGGGACAATTTACGACCACGGCTCAAGGCTCTATACGGCAAGCTATGGTCATTATCCCTGTCGATCGCGCCCGTGCCCAGGCCAAGCTAGTTTCCTGCATTGTTGAGGAGTTAACTCAGGTGCTAGGTTTACCCAATGATTCGCTAGCTGTGTACCCTTCTATTTTTAATGATCAATCCATTGATATGCTGTTAACTGGCTTAGATTATCTGTTATTGAAAATTCTTTATGATCCTCGTTTAAAACCCGGTATGGATAAATCTCAGGCAACTCCGCTAGTACGGAAAATCGTTGCTGATTATCAACAAGAGAATTTAATACACAGGGCGGAACAGTTAGTGAGAACCAGCGGTTTGTATGCGTTACTATATTAAGAGGCAACACGCGGCGAGTAAAAAAGGCTGTTACCCTACAAATAGCTGAATAATGCTCCAAATACCAGTATCATGATAATTATTTATACGTAAACCAAGGATACTTCATGTCTCTTAGAACATTTAACAACCATCACCCTAGTATAGGCAAAACAACTTACATTGATAAAAGCGCTGTTATTATTGGCGATGTAACATTGGCAGACCATGTTTCTGTCTGGCCCACGGCGGTGATACGAGGTGATGTTGCCAGCATTAATATTGGTGCCGATACGAATATTCAAGATGGCGCTGTTTTACATGTCTCTCATGCGGGAAAGTACGCCTCTGAAGAAGCCCCGCTAAAAATAGGCAAGGGAGTGACAGTTGGTCATCGCGCCGTGGTACATGCCTGTACTGTCGGTGACTATTGTTTAATCGGTATTGGAGCGATTATTCTGGATAATGCGATTATGGAAGATTACGTCATGCTTGGCGCTGGCGCATTAGTGCCCTCGGGAAAAGTGCTGGAGAGCGGTTACCTATATATCGGCTCACCCGCCAAAAAATCACGCCCTTTAAGCGATACTGAAAAAGATTTTTTAGAATATTCAGCCGCGCATTATGTACAGCTTAAAGATGAATACCTGGCTAATTAGACTGGGGGGAAACATGGGCAGCGCTAGAGAGCGTGTGGCTTGAGCTATTTTGCAATGGCTCAAGCCACACATCACATGACTATAAGTGAACCAGGTGAATAAGCAACTGACCCACCTGAAAAATCTTATTTTTCTAACATGTCTGCTTTACCCGGCTTACCATCCCACTCTTCTGCATCAGGTAACGGGTCTTTGACATCAGTAATAACTGGCCATGATTGCGAAAGCTCTGCATTAATTTCAATAAACTGCTCCTGACCCTCTGGCAACTCATCTTCGGAAAAAATGGCTTCCGCTGGGCACTCAGGCTCACATAAAGTGCAATCAATACATTCATCCGGGTCGATAACCAGAAAGTTTGGGCCTTCATGAAAGCAGTCAACAGGACAGACATCAACGCAATCAGTATATTTACATTTGATGCAATTCTCGGTAACGACAAAAGTCATACTAAAATACCTTTTTTATATGTTATTAAAAATATATCGTTTTTAAAAGTGCTACACAGCAACACTTACAAACTTTCTAGATTAACGTCTAGAAATTTAATTAACTACGTATTTTATCAGAAACAAACAAAGAGGTGCATTAAATTCCTTCTCATTCGTATCGAAAAATAATCAGCAAACGCTTACAGCGCCAACTTTACCCCCATCGCAAACAGCAAAATCGCAATCCCCATTCTCAACCAGCGATCAGGAATATACCGTCCTATCAAACTCCCCAGATAAATCGCAGGAATCCCGCCAGCCAATAAACCAAATAACAGGTCATAGTCTACCGAGCCAAAATGCACATGCCCCATCCCAGCTATCGCCGTTAAAGGCACGGCATGGGCAATATCAGTCCCCACGATAGAAATCGGTTTTTTATGCGGATAAAGCAAAAAAAGAATAGCCGAACCAATCGCCCCCGCGCCAACCGAAGAAATCGTCACTAAAATACCCAGAGCAACCCCTGAAAGTACCGTAATATGAGGCCGGAATGATTTAAGTAAGGCCAGCAATGCTGAGTCACCGTGATGATGACTCATATAAGAAACCAGCCGGCCTTTAATTAAAATAATAATGGATGTCAACACCAGCATCACACTCAAGGTTAACATCATCAAGCGATCAGAATTAAACCCTGCCGCTTTAATCTGCTCCAGCAGAGCCACGGTGATCAGCGAACTCGGTACACTCCCTGCCCCTAGCAACCCTACAATACGCCAATCGACGGTTTTATTTCTATGGTGAAAAAAAACACCACTACATTTTGTAAGTGCTGCATATAATAAATCAGTCCCTACAGCGATAGCCGGCGCAATACCAAAGCCTAAAACCAATATCGGGGTCATTAACGAACCACCCCCGACTCCGGTTAAGCCTATCACAAAGCCAACCAAGCTCCCCGCTGCAATATGCAATAACTCAAAAGAAAGAACAAAGGCGATAACAATCTCTAAAAATTCCATTTCTTTACTTATTTACCAGCAAACCAGCGATGACTAAAAAATCCTGCATAAATAGCGGCCACCATAACCAACCCTTCTACTGATAACAATCCCAGACTCGCAACCGCCGGCCCCGGGCAATACCCGCTCATTCCCCAGCCTATACCAAAAAGGCCTGCACCGATTAATAAGGGTCTAGTGATAACAGTCTGCTTAGACATATGAAAAACAGATTCAAACAACGGCGCGGGGCGCTTTAATATAAAGCGAAAACTGAGCATGGTAACAGCCAACGCTCCCATCATCACAAAGGCCAGGCTAGGATCCCAGTTTCCTGTGACATCTAAAAAATTCAACACTTTATTTGGGTCAATCATCTGTGATAAAGCCAGCCCCAAACCAAAAATAACCCCTGACAGTAGCGCCACTAAATTATTTTTCATGATGCAACTCCCAAAATATGCTTAAGTATAAAAACAGTCACCATCCCACTCAGCATAAAGGTAATCGTTGCAGCAATCGAGCGTATAGAAAAGTTGGCTATCCCACAAATACCATGCCCACTGGTACAGCCACTCCCCATCCGGGTTCCAACACCCACCAGAAAACCACCCATAATAATCAGCAATATAGGATACCCCTTGCGCAACACCAGACTATCATCCGTTAATAACTGAAAAATGACGGCACCGACCACCAAACCCAAAAGAAATAAACCACGCCAGATTTCTTCCTTTTTGGGGGCACTAAGTAAACCATTCATTATGCCGCTAATGCCAGCCATACGCCCATTGAGCAAAAGTAGCAAACTAACACTTAAACCGATTAAAGCCCCGCCTAACAAAGCGGAAACAGGTGTAAAATTTTCCAAAGTCTTACCATTGAGATTAATTAAAAATTGCATCATTATAAGGGGTCTGCTAGCCTGCTAGCAAACAAGGCTAGCAACTAAAAGCAGAACAAGCCTGTATTATGCTGCGCACGATCCCGATTACGGATGAGGCATGCCCCCAACCTACGGTGCATAATAGTTGACTGTAATGATATATTGAGCTGTGATTTTTGTAACTTATCATTATCCACTGGCATCTGAACGATGCAAAAGCCGTCATTCCTGCATGCTGTTAGCAGGAATCTATGCTCAACGTAGATTCCCGATAAACAAACTTCGGGAATGACGACCTTACCCAGTCAAGCATGGGCACAAGCTTTATCTACATTTACCCGTGAATAATGAGAAGTTACTGATTTTTTAATAAATATAAAAGGAAATTACCTATGTTTGAAGTGGCTGAATTAGGACATAAGGTCAGTAAAACTGACTACAATAAGAAAGTGCCAGAATTACGCACCCAACTACTCACCTTACAGCAGCAGTTACGCGATCATGATTACTCGGTCATTATTCTTATTTCTGGTGTTGATGGCGGCGGCAAGGGCGAGGTCATTAACCTGCTTAACGAGTGGCTGGATCCACGCTATATGCGTACCAATGCCTATGACTCTCCCAGTGATGAAGAAAAAGAACGCCCGGTATTTTGGCGTTATTGGCGCACCATGCCCGCCAAAGGTACCATGGGCATTTATGTGGGGTCCTGGTATATCAATCCGATTGCCTTACGGGTTTACGACAAAATCAACAATACCGAACTTAAAGTACGCCTGACCCAGATTAAAGAGCTAGAACAGGAGCTAGCCGACGATAATACATTAATCATTAAGTGCTGGCTGCATCTAAAACAGGAAGAACAAAAAAAGCGCTTAAAACAACTGGAAAAAAATCCGGAAACAGCATGGCAAGTCACAGAACGGGATAAAAAGCACCTAAAAATGTACGACACGTTTGTCGGTGTCGCTGAAGAAGTACTCACCGAAACTAGTAGCGCTCAAAATCCGTGGCTCATTGTTGAAGGCAGTGATATTCGTTACAGTAGCCTCACCGTTGGGCAGCATATACTGGATAAAATTAAATTACATATCGCACACTGCGCACAAAAACAGCTTTCCCCCTCCCCTATCGTAACCAGCAAAATCATTCATGGCAACCAGCCTAGTCTGTTGGATTCACTTGATCTGAGCTTAAGCCTGGATAAAGATCAGTACAAGGAAAAACTAAACTTTTACCAGGGTAAGCTCAATAAACTGGCAAGGCAGGCGCATGCCAAGAAAATATCCAGCGTCTTGGTTTTTGAGGGCTGGGATGCAGGCGGAAAAGGCGGGGCAATCAGGCGACTCACACACGCAATGGATGCGCGAAACTATCAGCTCATCTCCATTGCCGCCCCAACGGAAGAAGAGCGTCTGCAGCATTATCTATGGCGGTTTTGGCGACATATCCCGCGTGCAGGAAAAGTCACTATTTATGACCGTAGCTGGTATGGTCGTGTTCTGGTAGAGCGCGTAGAGGATTTTGCTACGGAAAACCAGTGGACACGCGCCTACCCTGAGATTCGTAACTTTGAACAGGCGCTTACCGAGCATGGTATCGGTGTTTTAAAATTCTGGCTACATATTGATCCCGATGAACAATTGCGCCGTTTTAAAGCACGCGAGAAAATCAGTTATAAACAGCACAAGATCACCGAAGAGGATTACCGTAATCGTGAACAGTGGGATGCCTACTCCCTGGCAGTCAATGATATGGTTGCACGTACCAGCACTCAATCATCACTATGGACACTGATTGAAGCCAATGATAAACGTTATGCACGTATTAAAATTCTAAAAGCATGTTGTGCCAAGCTGGAAGAAATGCTGGATAAATAATATGCCACCGCTGGTCATCCCCGCATGCTACCCAGTCAAGCTGGGCACAAGCTTTAGCGGGGATCCATTGTTGAGCATAGATTCCTGCTAACCGCATGCAGGAATGACGGGGGCTTACAATAAGACGTTACACCCTTTGCTCATAACAGGCTTTTTGTAAGCTTTACGCATTCAATACGACTAAGCTCCATTAGCGATCAAACACAAGATACCTATGCCACAACGAAGTTTATTCATTATTTTCTGCCTTTATAGCGTAAACTGCTTTGCCGGGCCTGTTTATATCAGTCATTTTAGCAACCTCTCATTGGAGAACTGGCAACATAAATCATTTAAGGGATATACCCAATACCAGATTGTCCCGCTGAATAAACAAACGGTATTGCAAGCTAAAAGCACTGCCGCTGCATCCAGCCTATATAAGACAGTAAAAATAGATTTACACAAAACACCGTATTTAAACTGGTCCTGGCGTATTGATAAAAAACTGGCTATCAATGATGAACAAAATAAACAAGGTGACGATTTTTCCGCTAGAATTTACCTGATCATTAAAGGTGAATGGTTTTTCTGGCAAACCAAGGCGATTAACTATGTCTGGGCAAACCATAGCCCAAAAAACACCGCCTGGCCAAACCCATTTGCGGGTAACAATGTGATGATGATAGCAATACGCTCCAATAATGATGCAAGCAAACAATGGTATACCGAAAAACGTAATGTATTAACAGATTTTACACGCCATTTTGGGGATAATATCCGTTATATTGATGGTATCGCCATTATGACTGATACCGATAATGCGGCGGGTAGTGCCCATAGCTACTATGCCGATATATATTTTACTGAACAATAAGCCATGCACGAAACACTCCCTTATTTAGAACCTAGCGACTTTCCCACCAGCGTACGCCATCAGCCGGAAGTATTACAGCTTAACTTAGGTTATTTATGCAATCTTAGCTGTATTCATTGCCATGTGAATGCCGGACCTACGCGCACAGAGCTCATGAGCAAAGATAATATAGACAAAATCATTGCTTTATTTGATAACGCATCCACGATACATACGCTGGATTTAACCGGTGGCGCACCGGAAATGCACCCGCATTTTCAAACCCTGGTACTCGCGGCACGTCAGCATGGCATCAAAGTAATCGACCGTTGTAATCTGGTTATCCTAGAAGAGCCTGGCTATGAATATCTGGCGCAGTTCCTGTTTGATAACCAAGTTGAAATAACCGCGTCCCTGCCTTGTTATCTTGAGGATAATGTGGATGCCCAGCGTGGTAAAGGCGTGTTTGGCAAAAGTATATCCGCGTTGAAAAAACTCAATGCTTTGGGTTATGGGCAGGAAAAGAGTGATTGCATATTAAACCTGGTGTTTAACCCACAGGGTGCAGAGCTTCCTCCTGCTCAGGCGGAGCTGGAACAGGCTTACAAGACGTATCTGCAGTCTCAGTATGACATCCACTTTAACCAGCTTTATGCTGTGACCAATATGCCCATCCAGCGTTTTGGCAGCACTCTAATCAGCAAAGGCCAAATGAATGGCTATTTAAAACTGCTTAAAGATAATTATTGCGCCCAAAACCTTGCGCATATTATGTGTAAAAACACCCTCAGTATAGACTGGCAAGGCTATGTGTATGACTGTGATTTTAACCAGATGCTGGATTTACCTTTAGGCTCTGGCACACAAAAACAGCATTTTACTGAATTAGACCTAACGCAATTACAGGGCAGCAATATTGCTGTGCGTCAACATTGCTATGGTTGCACCGCTGGTCAGGGAAGTAGTTGCGGCGGCTCTTTGGCGTAACTCTGTAAGAAACATCATGCCTATACAGTGATTGTTATGTTTGGAACATAATATTTTGCATACCAGTACTGTTAATTACACTGTTTTTCTCATAAAATACCTTATCTCTCCGGCACAGCGTTTAAACTAATGAAGACACCCTCCCCTATTCACCTTGGCTCACCAGGCGAAAACATTAGTAAAAAAGACTTACAGAATATAGTTGAGCGATTTATTCAGCTAAACCAATCGCACATCCAGCATATTCAAGAATTTCTATCAGCTGGGCAACGCATTTTTTTAGACTTATTACCCTTATTGTTTCACCAGAATAACCCTTTATTACCTGGTTTTATTTCTGCGCACACCGTTGCCGGCATCCCTAACTACCAACCGAGTGATAGTACACTATTACAGGCCAAATCATACGCCGAGAACTTTAGCTATCAAGCAACAGATTTATCAGATTACCCTATCCAGGCCATCTATTTAATGGGCAGTGTGAGTTCTATCGCTTTTGCCAGACACAGTGATATTGATATCTGGCTTTGTCACGATCACAATTTGTCAGCCGCTGAAATCGACGAATTACAAAGCAAGGCAACGGCCATTGAACAATGGGCTGCATCCTTTGATCTTGAAGTTTATTTCTTTCTGATTGATAACCAAAGCTATTTAAAAGGCACCCCTTCAGCTCAATCATCAACAGGCCACACCCAGAAACAGCAATATTTATTACTTGAGGAATTTTATCGTACGGCATTGTACATTGCAGGAAGAACCCCGATGTGGTGGATCGTTCCACCTCATGAAGAACAAAATTACAGCCATTATGTTGAGCATTTAAAAGAACAGCGGCTGATTAACACTGATAATATAATTGACTTTGGTGGCCTGGAAAACATTCCCGCAGTAGAGTACGTGACTGCAACCCTTTTACAGCTATATAAGTCACTGAATTCTCCTTATAAATCCCTATTAAAACTCTTATTGATGGAGTGTTATGCCAGTGAGTATCCCAGCCCAAAATGGTTATGCCATCAGCTAAAGAAAGCCGTTTACCAAGGGCTTTTTGATTTGGATCATTTAGACCCGTATGTATTGATTTATCATAAGATAGAACTGTATTTAAGCACTGAAAATGACCCAGAACGACTTAATTTTGCGCGCCAATGTTTTTATCTGAAAATCATGGGGGATATGGAAAAACAAACCGACCAGCACAAGTTTACTTACCGTAAAGACATCATTAATCAGATGGCTGAGCGCTATCATTGGCCAGAACAACTCTTAGCGAGCTTTGTTGAAAACAAGTCCTGGGATATTCACAAAGCCAGCCTGGAAAATGACATCATAGTACGCCAGCTGAAAGTCTGTTATCAAACCATTAGCCGCTTTTCCAATACCAATGCTTCTTTAAAGAAAAACCAGGACATCCAGAGCATTGGTAGAAAACTTAAATTTTTCCTGCAAAAAAGGCCAGGAAAAATTGATATCATCACCACCCGCTCAAGCATTCACCATAAAGAGAGTGAGTTAACCTTAATTGAAACCACGCACTCTCCCATACGCCCTACCTGGGACTTATTTATCGGGCGTGTAGAAAAAAACAGCCTAGATGCCTCTCCCCCCTTTAAACAAGGTGCCCGTAGTCTAGTCGAGCTGCTATCATGGCTAGTATGTAACGGCCTTTATCAGGAGAATATTGATCTAAGCATCTATACCAACCAGCAAACTACGTCAAAAAAAGATATAAACCTTGTCCTGAAAGCACTTAAAGGGTTTTTATTCAATCATAATCTGGGAGATCTCACAGCACTACAGGCATTTAGACAGCCCAGCAGAGTGATTGCACACTTATTACTGGTCAATTTAGGTGACAATACCCCCGCCCATATCAAAAAAGGCATGCTGGTATTCAATAATTTCTCCGATATCTTAAGCTACGGTACTGAGAAAGAAAGCTTTGTACATACAATTGATCAGGTTTCAATCAGTAGCTGGGGCGAAGTGACCTGCAATCGTTACCTAAATCTGGAAGGTCTGTTTAATTGCTTTATTACCTGTTTTAACCAGCACTCCCAATCTCTGCCCACAAAAATCGAGTGCTACACGTCCATTCATGGAAGCACTATTGCAGCGGGTGTCGAAGATTTATTTATCAAGCTGAGCCTGCTATTTGTCCAGCAACAAAGTGATGGCACTTCCCGCCTAATTATCTCGGGTGAGTCTGCCTTTTATATTTTTCAACAAAAAGAATCTTTTTTGCATTATAGAAAAGTGCCCGATTTAGAAGCCTTATTACTCGATTTGGCCGAAGCGCAAATGAGCTTTAATACGGTTCACTTCAATAATTCAACATTAAGTAACACACCCTTACCTTTTATCTACTCGTTTGCCAAAGCAAATACAATCAATGTTTTTTTTCATTCCCAGAACAATCACATCAAGCTGTATATCATTGATGAGAAAGGCAGCCTTTTCAGCCAGCTCTACAACAATACCTCACCCCGGCAATTACTCACCGCTTATTCTAATTTCCTGGAGACACTTTATGACAAGGGTATTCTGGATTCAACTCAGATCATCGAATACTATGCCTTAGCTGATTCAGAGAAAGGTGACTATAACGTAACAAAAATGACACCACCACCCGCGTTTGCGTGGGATTATTTAAGTATCCGCATTACCGGTGAGGTCTATGGCACGCCCCCTGAAATATTGTATAGCGTCTATTGTAATGAACTTGAATTTTCCCCGACTGAAATCAGTGAGGATGTTTTTTATTCCGTGGCAAGTTATATTTATAACCTACGCCAGAGTAAGGAAAAATACCCTATTCATATTACTGAGATTGATGTCCCTCTACAGGCACTCGGTGTGAATAATTACCAACAATTACAGTCCATTCATTTTTTACAATATAAGCAAAAAATTGAAGCCTATTTAAATGCGGTGGATACTAAGGTCATTCCTTAAGGAACGATACACAATAAAAGAATACCGCACTGGCCAGGTTTACCCCAGCCAGATACCTAGATTACATTCACTGTTTAAGAGTATGCCCTAAACCCTGATGCATGGCATTTAATATATGTCCATTATCGGCATCAATTTCCCAGGAAAACACCCCTGCCAAACCGTTATTAATCACAAACTCACCTTTTGCTATCACTGATCGCGGATTATCATAGCTAATATATTCACCCGTACTGGCGCGATAAAGAGAAGGTGCTTCGGCAACTGCATCATACTGATAAACAAAACCATTGATACCTGCGCCATTTTCTCCCCCTAAATAATTCACTTCTATATCTTTATAATCCAGTACCCCGGCTTCCCAGCTACCCTCCATTGCACCGTTACCTTCGCCATCAACAACCCCTTTCCATCCGCGCCCATACATCGCAGCACCGACTACAATTTTACTGGCGGGAACACCTGCATTAATCAGGTTATCTACCCCATCACTGAGATTAAACCCCGCATTACTATCATTCTCTGTAGGATGTAAGGCAGAATGGTGACCCACTTCATTATTCCATGCACCGTAGAAATCGTAAGACATGGCAAAAAAGTAATCGACATGCGCTGATGCACTGACATAATTCACATTATTCACTTTCGCAGCAGATACATTCATCGCCGCTGTCAGTTCATACGTTCTGCCGGTTTCTTCCTGCAATGCATCCAGAGCGCTACGCAATTCGGCCATTAAATCAGCGAATCCCTGAGCGTCTGCAGCTGACCCTTTGCTAGCATTTGCTCCCTCACCCCCTGGAAATTCCCAGTCAACATCAATCCCATCAAAAAAATCATACTGTTTGATAAAGGCAATGGCTGAGGCAACAAAAGTGGCTCTTCTAGCCGGATCATTGGCAATATCAAAAAAAGGATCGGATAAAGTCCAGCCACCGATAGAAGGCAAAATCTTAATACCCGGATTTTGCTGTTTCATTTTGATTAACTGTCCAAAATTACCCCGCACCGGATCATCCCACACATCACCTGGGTACGATTTTTCCAGCGTTGCATAGCGATCCACCAAAGTCACCGTGTCATCTGCCTGATCCGCACATTCTGACTCTATTGCAGTACGTGCTCCAGCTAAGGCCGAAGCATTATCACCACAGATTGCGATAAAACCATATAAAACATGTGTTAAATTTGCCGCTGGGATATTTGACACATGATAGTTACGCCCATAAACACCCCATTCGACAAAATAACTGGCAACCACTTTACCGGTGGTATTATTATAAGCCTGGTTATATTCTCCTAAAGTCCACTCTCCTGTCGTATCATCTGGATCGGTTGTTCCCGTACCAGTACCCGCACCACCTGCGGCAACAATGGCAACAGTCACTGCATCACTTAGCGTACAAACATCAGCTCCATCCTGAGTATTACATAATTCAACCTGAAATTCATAGTCTCCTAAACCTGTTAGACTCACTTGCGTTGCAGCGCTTTGTGCCTCGTTAGCCGCCTGGGTGGCAATCATGGCACTATAAACCGTTTGCCCATTTTGCACTAAGCTCCAATGATCACCATTGATACCCCACCACATATCCCAGTTTATATCGACATTCACACTTTCCCCCGTCAATTCCATACTGGGAGTCAACCAGGCAATAACGGGCTTGGCGGGGGCATCTGTATTGTCCGTTTCTCCCCCTGTTTCACCACCACCTGATGTTGATCCGTCACTAGCAACGCTAATCAGCTTGTCATCACTTTGGCTACACCCAGACTCATTACAAATTTCTACGACCAAACTGTAACTTCCATCAACCAAACTCACATCACATGCCCCGCTTTGAGCTTCCGAACCATTGGGAGTTAATTGCCCTGTACATTTTTGTTCAGTATTGACTAATAGTTTCCAGCTATCCGCATTTTCACCCCACCACATATCCCACTGTACATTAATATTACTGCTCGTGATTGTATCGGGCAACCAGGAAACTACAGGCTTTGCCGGAGCGGCAACAGAATAACTTCCATAGGCCGTCAAGCTAGCGGCAACTATTGAAAGCGCAAAACGTTTATTATTCAAATTTGACATTTTAGACTCCATATTAAGGTTACAGCAATTCCCCAGCAGCACAAACAGATCCACTGTTATAAGCCACCTTGCAAAAGATGAAATTTAATCTTATTAGATTTAGGAATTGTCTGGGACTCAGTATCTACAAAAGTCTAACTCTATGCATAGCCGTTGCCGCCAAACTGTTGACTATAGCCCATAGAAACGAGAGTATTAACTAACCTTACTCTCTACAAGCACTGGGCGACACCCCCGTCCAGCGTTTAAATGCCCTGGAAAAAGAGCTGTATTCACTAAACCCAAGCATAAAGGCAATATCCAGCAAACTTAGATTGCTGTCCTGAATATAATGCTGTGCCAGTTCTGACCTTAAATCATTTAATAAATATTTAAAGCTGCTACCTTGCTGTTGTAATTTACGTTGCAAACTACGCTGGCTCATATTAATCGCTTTTGCAACCGAACTCTCTGTCACATTTGCTGAAGGCAATTGATGCAGAATTTCCGCTTTTACTTGCTCAATAATATTATTTTTGTCCAGCTTTGCCAGAGCCTCGATAATAAGCTGGTCACTCAACTGAGCTAAGCGTGGATTAGAGCTGATTAAATGTTTATCAGCCTGTTTTTTAGAAAGGTTAAACCTATTTTCAGGGGAATTAAAATAGATAGGGCAGGCAAAAAGTACTTCAAACTCACTTAAATCGACTGGTTCAGCATGAGTCAGGGAAATAGAGCTAGGGTAAAAATCTTCTCCGCAATTAGCACGGCACATGGCGAGTAACATCGCCATAAAGGAATCTGTACGTGTTGGCTGCTGCCTGGATATTTTTTTATATTGTAAATGTACGGATAACTCTGTGTCTGTTTCATCAATACTCAGTATTGCACCTTCTGTGAGAATCGCCATATAACGGGCAAAGCGATCCAATGCAGTATGTAAGCTAGAACTGGCCAACCAGGCATAATCCAAAGCTCCCATTTGTGAAGGATGCCAAAATTTAGCCGCTCTTAATCCAAAGCTGGAATCTCCAGAAATAGCGGCTGCATCAAACCATAACTGATCAATTTTTTGATAGCTAAACCGGGCATTTGCATCCAGTATTCTATCTGGGTCAATATCCAGTTTTATTAATAACGGCTTAGGGTCAATACCATATGACTCTATGATTTTAAGTGTAATACTGACGGCAGGCGCTGAGTAACTTAAGGGCATAAACTATTTCCATGTAATATTAAGCTTACTTATACTTCATGCAGTGACAGCTATTAATAAAATCAATGTGTTATTTATCTGCAACTAGAAGTTGCACGAGTATACCAAGCCAAAGTCGGTATGACAATGATGCTACCCAGTAGTAAAAAAATAGGCAAAAAAAAGGGCTATCTAAATAAATAGATAACCCTTTTTCTTGTATAATGGCGTCCCCAGGGGGGTTCGAACCCCCGTTACCGCCGTGAAAGGGCGGTGTCCTAGGCCTCTAGACGATGGGGACTAAGACTATTTCAACTAATTTGGTGGAGCCAGGCGGGATCGAACCGCCGACCTCAACACTGCCAGTGTTGCGCTCTCCCAATTGAGCTATGGCCCCATTGGGTACCTAGTTGAGTTCTATAATTATACATGCTTATTGACGCTTGTCTAGTTTTTATTTTCTTTTATATAATTTATTGCTCTTTCAAGCCGGCTTAATGTTTTTTCCCTACCCAATAATGACAAAGTAACATCAATGGATGGCGACATACCTGTTCCACAGACAGCAACACGTAAGGGCTGCGCAACCTTACCCAGCTTCAATTCTAATTGCTCGGCTATTTGTAAAACAATTTCGTGCAAGACCTCACCCTGCCATTCAGGTACTTTGGTAAACGCATCCAATAAGATCTGTAAAACCTCATCCGTTCCTTGCTTGAAATTTTTCTTGGCTGCTTTTGCATCGTATTCAGTAAAATCCTGATAAAAATAAATACTGGCGTTCGCCATATCAACCAGAGTTTTACTACGTTCCCGTTGCGCCTTAACTAGCTCGACTAATGCAGGCCCTTGAGTCTCAGCATCTATTCCACGTTGTTGCATATGCCATTCTAGATGTTTTGCAACTAATTCTGGATCAGAATTCATTATATATTGATGATTAATCCATAATAGCTTCTCAGTATTAAAAGCTGAAGCAGCAACATTGACCTGGCTTAAATCAAACAGTTCAATCATCTCCTCACGACTAAATATCTCCTGATCACCGTGAGACCAACCTAACCTGACCAGATAGTTC
>DAOVWV010000171.1 GCA_030636485.1 Methyloprofundus sp. | reverse complement strand
GTAGAATCTATTGTTGACTTGGAAGATCGCTTGATTGGTGCAAATCTTTTAGATGCTGTTTCGGATGAGTTTGATAGTGCATTTGGTGTAGCGATTGATATTTTGTATGGAGATGCTTAAATGGATTATGGCTCATGCGCTCACAAATCTACACATAAAATTATCACTGCCGCAGAAAATAAAAGAAAATTGACTATCAATAACCCATCAGGAAAACAAATTAAAAAAATTCAAGTTGATGGCTGTCTAATAAAATCAGGTAAACGCTGTGATTATATGTTTGAAATTAACCTGCCTAAGAAACTAGTAACACAGGTTATTTTCTTGGAATTAAAGGGCTGTGATATAGAGAAAGCCTATCAACAATTAATTGCTACGATAGACTTTTTTCAGACCAAGCTTAAAAGCTGTGAAGAAAAAGAAAAATACCATAAAAATTTAATAAAAGAGTGTCATATTGTTGCTTCAAGAGTTCCTAAGGCAGGTGCAAAAGTGCAGCAATTAAAAGTTAAAATTCTAAAGGCCAAAAAGGCAACGCTGTTCATCAATACGAATAAGGCTATTATAAGCGTATAATTCAGCTATGCACTTAACAGGCACATAGCGTGTTCACTTCCCTTGTGCTGTGTACCTCGGAACGCAGAGCGTTCTCGTATGCATTCCCACGCAGAGCGTGGGAACGAGGGTAAAATAAGACATAATTAGTTTATCCAATTAACACAGGGCAAATATTTTCGGATTTTGTTGCTGTGCTCCGTGTCTCGGAACGCAGGGCGTTCCTGTATGCATTCCCACGCAGAGCGTGGGAACGAGAGCCTGCCTTATGTTGGCGGTTGGCAATGACACCCAATCTAAACCCCTATTATTATATACATCAGGAAACCCCATGTCCGATATTGAAATTGCCCAACAAGCAAAAATGCTGCCTATTATTGATCTAGCCGCAGAAAAACTAAACATTCCCGCAGAGCACCTAGAACCTTATGGTCACTATAAAGCGAAGGTGTCTTTGGAATATATTGATAGTCTAACCGAGCAGCAAGATGGCAAGCTGATTCTGGTCACCGCTGTCAGCCCGACTCCAGCGGGTGAAGGGAAAACCACCACAACAGTCGGTCTGGGCGATGCCATGAACCGGCTAGGTAAAAAGACGATTATGTGTTTACGTGAGCCTTCCCTGGGGCCCTGCTTTGGTATGAAAGGCGGCGCGGCGGGTGGTGGCTATGCGCAAGTTGTACCGATGGAGGATATTAACCTGCATTTTACCGGTGATTTTCATGCGATAGGGGTAGCACATAACTTATTATCAGCGATGATTGATAATCATATTACCCATGGCAATGCTTTAGGCATTGATTCACGCCGCATAAAATGGAAACGTGTTGTGGATATGAATGACCGTGCTTTACGTCATATCACCGTCGGTCAGGGCGGGCCTGCCAATGGTTATTTGCGTGAAGATGGTTATGATATTGTCGTTGCCTCAGAGGTGATGGCTATTTTATGCTTGGCAACCAGCCGTGCCGATCTTAAAGAACGGCTGGGACGTATTGTTATCGCTTACAAAACCGATAAAGTGACTCCGCTATACGCTCGTGACCTTAATGCGCATGGTGCGATGGCGGCTTTATTAAAAGATGCGATTAAACCCAACCTGGTACAGACGCTGGAAAACAATCTTGCGATTATTCATGGTGGTCCATTTGCCAATATTGCGCATGGTTGTAATACCGTGACGGCCACTAAGACAGCTCTTAAGCTGGCTGATTATACAATTACCGAAGCAGGTTTTGGTGCTGACCTGGGCGCAGAAAAGTTTATTGACATTAAATGCCGTATGGCGGGGTTAAAACCTTCGGCGGTTGTTCTAGTTGCCACTGCAAGAGCTTTAAAATCACAGGGTGGTGTTGCCAAGGAGGATTTAAATAATGAAAATCTGCAAGCTATAGACGCAGGTTTTCCGAATCTCCAGCGTCATTTACATAATATCAGGGAAAATTATGGTTTACCTTGTGTGGTATGTATTAACCATTTTACTTTTGATACCGAAGCAGAAATCGCTTTAATCAAAGAAAAATGTGAAACTTTGGGTGCTAGATGCATTGTCTCGAAACACTGGGCAGAAGGGGGGGCAGGTGCAGAGGATTTAGCCAAAGAAGTGTTAAATGTTGTTGATAACCGTGAGCCAGGGTTTACTTATGTTTACGATGACAAGTTGCCACTTTGGGAGAAAATTGAAGCGGTTGCGACAAAAATATATGGCGCTGCCAATGTCACTGCTAGCCCTAAAGTAAAAGCTGAAATTAAGGCGCTGCAAGAGCAATACGGAGATTTTCCGGTTTGTATAGCCAAAACGCAAATGTCTTTTTCTACCAACCCAATAGCAAAAGGTGCGCCGTCAGGGCATACTGTAGAAATTACCGAAGCAAGACTGGCGAATGGCGCGGGCTTTATTGTGGTTATTGCGGGTAATATGATGACTATGCCAGGGTTACCTAAAGCCCCAGCGGCAGAGCGCATTGATATTACAGATGCCGGGGTGATTACCGGGTTGTTTTGATTCTAGCTTAAAAATTCAGGCGGGTAGACACTTCGCGCAGCTACGGCTGCGTGAAGTATATGCAAATCCTGAATAAGGTGTGAGCTTGAGGCAGAGGCAGTTTGCCTATGTCTCAAGAGCAATATTATTGGACTGGGACTCGCTGCCCTGAAATTTCAGCGTTAGCGCCTAATGGCATCAGCGAGTGCCAAAGACCACAATCGTTTTGCCATGAGCTGAAATTAATTCTTTATCTTCCATTTCTTTTAAAATACGGCCTACCATTTCTCTTGAACAACCTACAATCCGGGCAATTTCCTGGCGGGTAATATGTAATTGCATGCCATCGGGATGAGTGATTGCGTCGGGTTCTCTGGTTAAATCAAGTAAAGCGCGTGCAATGCGACCTTCAACAGCTAAAAATGCAAGGTCACAGTACTTTCTATTGGTTGTTAATAGCCGAGAGGCTAACTGATTTCCTAATAAATAGAGTATATTGATAGCGTGGTCGGCAAGCTCATTGTTTAGGCTGTTGCGTAAACGGGCGTAGCTTATTTTTGCTAATTTACAGGCAACGCGTGTCTTTACCGAAACCTGACGATGACCAATTTCTTTAAATACCCCCACCTCACCAATAAAATCTCCTTTATTTAAATAGGCGAGGATAAGTTCATGCCCTTCCTCATCTTCGGCGCATACGCTGACCGAGCCTTCTATTATAAAGTGTAAACTATCCCCTTCGTCACCGGGGTGGATAATGGTTGTTTTTGCTGGGTAGCTACGCACATGGCACAAGGCAAGCAAGGCAGACATGGTGTTAATTGATTCGGGATTTTGTTGTAGATTGTTAGTCATCGGTATACGTTTCTGTCTGTACTGCTTAAATGTGAATAGAAGTGTTTGCTGTGTTTTGGCTGAGTTTTTTTTCTTATTCAGGAGGGTTGCTTATAGTGCAGAACAAAAAGCTGAAGATGTGTGATGCGCTGACTAAGTATGAGTAGAGTTGGTCGGTAAGCCGGGTTTTGTCGAGGACAGTCATTCATCTAGGCCATAAGTCGCCTTATGGCTCAAGCGATCTACCCAGGAGCCGCGCGGGCAGCGCGTCTGCTCCTCTATTTGATCTTGCTCCAGATAGGGTTTACCTAGCCGCTCCTGTTGCCAGTCACGCGGTGCGCTCTTACCGCACCATTTCACCCTTACCTAAGCACACACGTGTGATCAGGCGGTTTATTTTCTGCTGCACTTTCCGTAGGCTCGCGCCTCCCAGAAGTTATCTGGTATCTTGCCCTGTGGAGCCCGGACTTTCCTCTGCGTTACCTAAATTCAAGTAATGCAGCGACTGCCTGACCAACTCTGCCCATAGTATAGCTGATTTTTAAAACTATAGAGAACAAGTAATTTTGTAAAGTATATTTTGTTGGTCAGTTTTTTTAATCGCTAGCAATATATCCATGTAGAGTTCGTGTATACGCTTTACGGTCTGACCCCCTATTAATAATAGGGGAGGATGTGTAGTAGTTTGTTTTTTATCTAAGGGTTAGGGCTTCTTGTGCATCATGAAATGTCAGTCGGTGGGCAAAAAAATATTGCTGATCCTAGGGCTATTGTTGTCGGAATCATATTATTTGCTGGCATCAGATAACTTAAGTGCCGTTTGATAAAGTAGTTTTTTGCGTACACCGGTTATTTCTACCGCTAATTTGACGGCTGTTTTTATTGAACACTCAGTCAAAAGAGCCTTAAGTGTTTTTAATTGCTGTTCGCTTAATGTGTCGGGCTTTTTTTCTATCGTTGCTCCTGATACCATAACAACAAACTCGCCACGCTGCATATTACTGTCTTGCTCAATTAAGGCCAGCATATCCTGAGTGCTGGTTTTAATAATTGTTTCATGCAGTTTGGTGATTTCACGTGCAATGGAAATTTCGCGATCCGGTATTATGCTGGCTAAATCTTTTATGCAAGCAAGGATACGATGGCAGGACTCATAGAATACCCATGTTTCGGGGATGTTTTTTTGTTGTTTAAATAAGCTTAGACGAGCGCTGGAAGTGCGCGGTAAAAAACCTAAAAAAGAAAACTGGCTAAGGGCTAAGCCTGATGCTGAAAGAGCGGCTATTAATGCACAGGCTCCGGGGATTGGGGAGACTTTGATGCCAGTAGCTTGAGCTAGAGCAACTAAGGGGAGGCCGGGATCACTTATGAGTGGTGTGCCTGCATCGGAAATAATGGCGATTGAACGACCTTGCTGAATTTTTTCTATTAAGCCAGCTGCGCTTTGGGCTTCATTGTGTTGATGTAGTGCAATGCAATGTGTTGTAATTCCATGGTGCTGAAGTAAGGTGCGGGCAT
>DAOVWV010000137.1 GCA_030636485.1 Methyloprofundus sp. | reverse complement strand
TGCTTTTTTATAAAAACTGGCCGATAGTTCGCGTGCTTTATGTAAAAAATATTGAGCCTGTGTAAAATCACCATTTTTCATAGCAATATAGCCGACATCGTTATGAGCCTTGGCAGGGCTCATTAATCTAGAAAAAATGCTGACCGCTGAAGTGTAATGTCTAGTGCGTGCTCTCAGTAAGCCATAGTTAAACAACACCTTGCTGTTTTTGGGTTCAATGGCCAGTGCTTGCTTGTAATAACGTAACGCCTCATCATAGTCCCCGACTCTGTATAAAGAATAAGCAATATTATTTAACACATCGATTTGTTTTGGCGCGATTTCCAGTGCCAGCAAAAAATAAGCAATCGCTTGGTTATGTTGTCCTTGTAAATCCTCAATCAAGCCTAAACCATTCAATATATTCCAGTCTTTTTGCCCTTCCGCTGTCGCTAATGCCAAGAGTAATTTATCCTTGGCGGCTTGATATTGATTAAGCCGAATGAGTAATAAGCCGTATTGTCTTATCGTTTGATAATGACTGGGGTCTTGTTTTAGGATTAACTGATAACAAAGCTCCACTAAATCATCCTTGTGGATCATTTTGTACAAGTGAGCCATTTCCTGTAAAAGTTCAATATTATCAGGCTCTATCCCATAGGCTTTTACATAGTAGGCCTGAGCCGTATCAATTTCATTTTCAGCAATGGCTTGCCGTGCTTTAAGTCTTGCATCAGCAACGGATTCGATGGCTAAGATTTCTTTTTCCGGAGCTGAGTCTGACTCCTCCTGGCGCGTCAGTTCTGCAAGCGCCCCCGCCTTTTTGGTCCATGGCATTTTTTTGGGGCTATTACAGGCTGCGAGTAGCAGAATAATAAATAAAAGTGCTATTTTTTTAATCATGTAGTTCTAAAAGTTGAGTGCTTTCGTTAAAGAGAGAAACACCGGAGCCATGACAATCAAAATAAAAGCCGGCATTAAACAGACCGCTAAAGGAAAAATCATTTTTGCGCTAATTTTTGCAGCCGTTTCCTCTGCAGCCTGCATTCTTTTGTCTCGGAGGTCTGCAGAATAAACCCGTAAGGCTTCGGTCACACTGGTACCAAACATCATGCATTGAGTGAGTGTCGACATTAACCCGCGCACATCCTTAACGCCCGTACGCTCTGCCAGGGCTTTCATCGCTGTTTTGCGATCAACACCGGCTTGAATTTCAGCGATCACCAAACCGAGCTCTTCTGCCAAAATAGGCTGGCTAAAACGCAGTTCAATGGTGACCCTTTGTATGGCTGCATCCAGGCTTAAGCCGGCTTCTGAACAAATCACCAGCATATCCAATGCATCAGGAAAAGCACGCTGTATATTCTGTTGCCGTTTCGCTATTTTTTTATCTAAAATAAAACTAGGCAATATAAAGCCAATCGCAAATGAAAGGACGAGGCCATTAAGTAACCAATCCGCTTTTGCAGCAGGAATAATGGTAATCGCAATAAGTGTCAGCAGCGGAAAAAAAATCATGCTAAAAAGCCGGATTGCAAAATACTGTGATAAATATTTTGAGGCATGATACCCCGCATAATGCAGGCGTTGCTGGGTTCGGCTGGTTAATGCTTCATCTGAAGGCAGCAAAATATGATTGTATGACTGTAATTTTTGCTCTATCTTGCCCGTCCCTGCTGATGTAAATAAATGCTCATTATTATCATTTAAGAACCGGGCGCGGACGGGATCAAGCAGGTTGTTGATAAATAACATTATCGCGAAAATAATAAAGAAAACGATAAAGATAATCAAGCCGATAACGACCCATTCGGCTTGTTGCTGATTGTTGACGCTTGATGCAATTAAGTTTAATAAAAAATCCATAGCAGCCTCTAAACATCAATGGTGATGATTTTCCTGATCCAAAAGATAGCGATCACTTCTAGCACGCCAACGATATAAAAAATTTTATAACCACTCGGGTGTTCATAAAGCGCATCAAAATGATGCGGGTCAATCAGATTAAACATCAGAAACATAAAAAAGGGGATGGCGCATAATACCCAGGCTGAGAAGACCCCCTCCGCTGACAGTGTCTTGACCGTTCTTTGTAGTTTAAACCTAGCTCTTAAGATGCCGGATATATTTAATAGCACTTCTGATAAATTCCCCCCGGTTTCGCGTTGGATTAAAATGGCAGTTGCCATCGCGCTGAGGCTCATGCTCGGTACACGGTCTATCATCAGTGCAAAGGCAATATCCACTTCACGGCCATAATTTAGCTCTTCAAAAATAATGCCAAATTCCTTGCTGACCGGGCCGTCCATTTCGGTGGCAATGATTTTTAATGTTTGGATAAAGGGGTAGCCGGTACGCAATGAACGCGACATCATCTCTAACGCTTCAGGCAGCTGTTCTTCAAATTCATCAAGGTATTTGGTGCGTTGTTTGCGCAGCCAGATGATAGGCACGATTAAAATAAACAGGGCGGTCGCTAGAGCGCCTAGTAACTGCTGGTAAGTGATCCAGACAAAAGCACTGCCAGCCAATGCAAGCAGTAAATTAAGCAACACAAATTTATAGGCAAGCGCTTCCTTTCCTGCATGTTCCAGAAGAATGCTTAATGAGCGCATAAACGGCCAGGATTCAATGGTTCTAAGAAACTTAGGCAGTTTATCTAAGGCTCTTACCTTGACAATGGACTGATGTTCTACGTCTTGACCGGATAAGGCTTGTTCAAAGCGTTGTTTTAGGCGTTTTCTATCTTCCTTGCTAGAGCTCATAGACGGCATAATGAGCACTTGCGACATAAGAAAGGCGGTCACAAATATCGCCCCCACAAAGAGGGTTAGGGTTTGATCATCCATATGAACCTCTTAATTGGGCTGGGTTGAAAAAATGGATCTATCGATATCGCAGCCCATGCTTTGTAATTTGGGCAGGCAATCAGGAATAAGCCCGGTTGCAATATATCGACCTTGAACAGTGCCATGTTCATCAATTCCGATACGGTCAAATTTAAATATTTCTGATAAAGTAATAATATCGCCCTCCATACCGGAGACTTCCTGAATACTGACCACTCTACGGCTACCATCTTCGAGCCGGGTGAGCTGTACAATAATATTGATGGCCGAAGCAATTTGTTTTCTGATCGCTGCCATAGGCAATTCAAAGCCCGCCATAGAAACCATGTTTTCCACTCTTGCTAAAGAATCCCGGGGCTTGTTGGCATGTACCGTGGTCAAAGAGCCATCATGCCCGGTATTCATGGCCTGCAACATATCAAAGGCCTCCCCGCCTCTGACTTCGCCAATCACTATTCTGTCTGGACGCATACGTAAACTATTCTTGACCAGGTCTCTTAAGGTGACCTCGCCCTTGCCTTCAATATTAGCCGGGCGGGTTTCCAGCCTGACGACATGAGGCAGTTGCAATTGCAGTTCGGCAGAGTCTTCAATGGTCACGACCCGCTCATCGGCGGGAATAAAGTTGGACATTGCATTGAGCATGGTGGTTTTACCGGACCCAGTACCGCCTGAAATCAGTACGTTTTGTTTGGCTTTAGCGACGGATTGAAGAAGCAAGGCCATTTCTGCGGTTAAGGCCTGCTTTTCAACCAAGTCCTCTAGCTTCATTTTATCTTCGGAAAAGCGCCGGATAGAAATGGATGCACCATCAATGGCCAGCGGCGGAATAATGGCATTGACCCTGGAGCCATCTGCCAGCCTGGCATCCACCATCGGTGATGACTCATCAATACGCCGACCAATTCTTGATACGATACGATCAATGATTTTCATTAAATGATCGTTATCTTTAAACCTGACCGGTGTCAGCTCTAACTTACCAAAGCGCTCGACATAAACGCTGTGATAATTATTCACTAAAATATCAGAAATGCTAGGCTCCGCCAGCAAAGGCTCCAGTGGCCCCAGTCCTAACACCTCATCTTCAATTTCTTTAACAATCTGCAGTCTGGAGCGGGCATTCAAGGGCGCTGATTGTTCTTCGATCAACTGTCTGACGACCTGACTGATTTGCTTTCTCGCTTCAGCTTCTTCCACCCCGCTAATCAGAGATAAATCCAGTATATCCAGTAAATTTGTGTGGATTTCATCCTTTAAGTTAAGTTCTAAAGGGGTTAAGGCGGTGAGTTTTAATGATGGTCTAAGCGGTTGATCCTGCTCTAGCTTGCTTTCAACCTGTTTATTGACTGTTTTATTTTTATTATCTTGGCCAAAACTTTTTAGTCGGTTTTTTAATCCCACTGCACACTCCACTTTAAATTAGCTGTGATGAGTATAAAACTAAACTTACCATTAAACAATTGTACTTTAGTACAGTATGACGGGTTTTCTTTAGATATATGTTAAGTAACGCCTGAACGAAAGAGCCTAAAGCTTTGGGGTAAAAGGGTTTATTCATTAAAATATCAGGTCGTAGATATTAAGCCGTATTTAGCAGTGCGCCTAACTTAAGGGGGCATTTATTTTATTGTTATTTACTAATGCAAAGCCGATTTTATTCAAACACTTATTTAAAGATTCTAGTAACTTCTCATTATCCATTGGCAGTTGAGCTAAGCAAAAGCCGTCATTCCTGCATGCAGTTAGCAGGAATCTATGTTCAACGTAGATTCCCGATAACAGACTTCGGGAATGACGACCTTACCCAGGCTAGCGTGGGCACAAGCTTTATCTGTATTTATCCGTGAATAATGAGAAGTTACATATACTACAACAATAAAATATGAGCATTACGGTTGAAATTGGTCGCACTTGAAATATTGTGTATTTTATTATTGGGAGGTTAAAGTGAAAATGATGCTGTTGTCGTCATGATAAGGTGAAGACCAGCGCGGCGACTCCCTAAGAACCTGAATGAGGCGTGGTTGTTGTTTAGGGTCAAGTAATAGTAATTTTATGTCATCGTTAGCAAGTAGCGTTTCCCAATTATGTATGGCTTTCACAATACTAATGTAATCAGTCCATTGTTTCATAGGAAATAAGTTAGTACGAGTGTCGATCCAGACGGGGCGCTCTGGTAATGCGTAGATAATATACACTGACATGGCTAAGTCAGCCCACAAGTTTCCAGGTAATTCAGGATGCTGTTTTAGCCACTCTACTGCAGCTATAGGTGTGTTAATTGTGTATGCAGGGTAAGGGTTGGGAAGCCAGTGCTCTCTGATGTTAGGGAGAAATGTCAGAGGGAAGAGGAGAAGCACAGCAAAAACCAAGGCGTTAAAGGTGGGCTTTCCCAGTGTAAGTCGCCGGTCGATGGTTCGGTTTGCCAAAGGTGTCAGCAACATAGCGTTGATGGGAGCAAAAATCGCCACAAACCATACCACGTAACGGCTTCCACTTAACGCTATCCAGCCAAACCCCAGAAACCAAAGCCAATCAGTCAATGTTAATTTACGTGATGATGTTGCTGTGATGATGGGAAAAACGAGCAGCCAAAGAAAGAATCGAAGTTCAACAAGAGCGGCAAAAAAGTAAAC
>DAOVWV010000111.1 GCA_030636485.1 Methyloprofundus sp. | reverse complement strand
GGCTTTTTGGTAAAGGTGAAACACGCTCCGCCTTTAGCTGGGTCGCTATTCCTGTTACCGGTATCTGGGATGCATTTACCCTATACAAAGTTGCACGTGAAGCCCGCTTAAGGTTGTTTGGTAATAAACTGGCAGAACATATCGTGAACGACATACTCACCGATGAACTGATTGCACAGCTGAGCCCTAAAGCCCGCGAAGGTGCAGTAAGAGCCGTTGCCACCATGATGGTACTGGCACAGAACTACCACCCGAATATGCTGGTATTATTACTTAGGCTGTGTGATACCTTTAAAATTGATGATAGCTATGAATATGATAACTGGGAACATTTTCTTGTCGTGCTAGATGAAGTTTCAGCAGAAGAACGTTATTTTTTACTCGACCTGCTAAGTGTCTCAGCTGCCTTTGATGGCCACTTATCTCAGCTGGAACGGCATCATTTACCAGAAGCCTTTAAAGAATTAACCGAGACCTATATGCAACGGACTGAAGAATTAAAAAACCTATTATTAAATGGTCAACTGCATGCGGCTAAAAAGCTGTGTGTATTGGATTTTCATCCTGGTTAGAAAGGCTCACAAGCTTAAGGTACATTAAACTTATGAATGTTCTTGTTTTTGCACCCTCCTGGGTGGGTGATATGGTGATGGCACAAACTTTATTTAAGGTGCTACAGCAACAATACCCAGGCTTAA
Source organism: Methyloprofundus sp. (assembly GCA_030636485.1). Taxonomy (GTDB): domain Bacteria; phylum Pseudomonadota; class Gammaproteobacteria; order Methylococcales; family Methylomonadaceae; genus Methyloprofundus. The sequence continues at coordinate 5,347 of DAOVWV010000111.1, read as the reverse complement.
TGCTTGATGTTGTTGCGCCTCCCTGGCCCTATGATTTATTACAGCGTATGCCAGAAGTGAATCAGCATTACAACATTGCAGTACAACGGGGAAAATTTAGCTGGCAGGCACGCAGGGATATTGCGCAGAAACTACAAGATAAACACTATGACTGGGCGATTACCATGCCCACCACCTGGAAATCTGCCTTAACAGGCTACTGGAGTGGTGCCGCAAAACGCACTGGCTTTCTGGGGGAGATGCGTTATGGCTTATTAAATGACAGACGAAAACTAGACACTCAGAAACTTCCCTTTATGGTGCAGCGTTATGTTTCTCTGGGATTAGAGGCCGATGCCAGAATACCTGAATTACAAGACATTCCTCAGCCTCAATTAAGAGTGGATCAGGAAAATGCACAAGCCTGCCTGGAAAAATTCAATATCCAGCAAAACCAGCCTATCATTGCACTGATGCCAGGCGCAGAATTTGGCCCCGCCAAACGCTGGCCCACTGAAAATTATGCGCTCATCGCTAAAGACCTGATTCAGTCAGGCAATCAAGTCATGATTTTAGGTTCGCCCAAAGATTATGAGACGGCTGTAGAAATAGAGCAAAAAAGTGGCGTTCAACTCATCAATTTATGCGGAAAAACCAGCCTTTTAGATGCGCTGGATCTCCTTTCCTGTGCATATTTAGCGATTAGCAATGATTCAGGGCTAATGCATATTGCAGCCGCTGTCGGCATTCCACAAATAGCCATTTACCGTAGCTCTACACCTGAATTTACACCCCCCCTTAATGATAAGGCCATTATTTTACAGGCTGAATTTAATAACCCTGATGTGGATAGAATCAAATTAAAATCTTTAGATGGGATAGCCGGTTTTACAGATGTACCCGTCGCAAGTGTCAAATCAGCATACAGTCATCTTGTCACATAACGCAAAATAAACATGAAAACAGTTGTCGCAACAGCCTATAAAAGCGCAGATATTCAATCCGTTTTAAATAGGATACACACGGAAGGTGATATTGAATATCAAGGGCGCAATACCGTTAAATCAATCACCGTCGCTGATACAAAATGGAATATCAAGATTTTTAAAATTCCGCATATAATCAATAAGCTGGCATATCGATTTTTTAGAAAATCGAAAGCACAACGATCTTTTGAATACGCGCATATCTTACTTGAAAAAGGCTTTAATACGCCCACACCGATTGCTTATTCCGAGCGCAGATCCGCATTATTTTTGTTGGACAGCTACTATATTACTGAGCATTTAGATTACCAACTAAGCTTTAGAACCCTGAAAAATAACCCGCAATACCCCGACAGAAGCAATATTTTGCAGCAGTTTACCGAGTTTACCTATAAGCTACAAATGAGCGGCATTCATTTTATAGATCACTCGCCAGGCAATACTTTAATTGTTAAACAAAACGACCAAAGCTATCAATTTTATCTGGTTGATTTAAATCGCATGAATTTTGGCTCTTTAAGCTACCGGGCATGCATCGAAAACTTTACCCGACTGTCACTCACGGATGAAATGATTAAAATCATTGCACTGAAATATGCAGAGCTGTGCGGTAAAGATGGGCAAGCCGTTTATGCCGATATGCTCAATGCCTGCCATACCTATACAGCTAAAAGAGCCAAGTCAACGGCATGGAAAAAAAAGTTAAAAGCGCTGTTTAACCTAAGTTCGGGTTAAACGACTAGGGAATGAGAATTCAATAACACCCGCTCCTAAGACAACATCTCGTCATTCCCTGCAGCCTTTTTCCTAAGACAATACGTCGTCATTCCCGCAGTCTTTTTAGCGGGAATCTACTGCTCTTAAACATCTAGATTCCTGTAAAGCTTGTGCGCCCGTTTTTTTAGACACAGCAGCCAACTTCTTATTCAACATGAGACAAACTTTTCCGTGACTTACTCTCACAGAAAGAAAATAACGCTATAAACAACTGGGCACCAAACAGAGTAGAGAGATAGCGAAACGGTATTTTTAGCTGTCTGCGTTGATTTGTCTTGTCAGGAATTTTTGCTTATACTGTACGGTAACTACGTACAACAAATACCTATATTAATGGACAGCATAAGCGTCAATAAATTCCGAGACAACTTAAAATATTTTGTAGAACAAGTGACTAGTGAGCATTTTCCTCTAAAAGTGACACGCAGAAATGGAGAAGATTTTGTCGTCATCAGTGCCGAAGATTGGGCGCGGGAACAAGAAACCTTATATATATTACAAAATAATGCCTTAATAAAACAGATTGCTACATCAAGTGCAACGCATTCTAAGAAAAGCGGATATACACCTACTGCCGAGGAATTGAATGAGATCACTGGTATTTGAAGGTAATACATGGGAAACCTATGAAGAACTTAGGCAAAAGGATAAAAAGCTACATACTTCATTACAGAAATTATTAAAAGAGATGCTTCGTGGTGACCCGTCTACAGGCACAGGAAAGCCTGAAGCCTTAAAGCACAACCTGTCAGGATTATGGTCTCGACGACTTAGCCAGAAAGACCGCGTTATTTATAAATACGATGCCGATTACATTTATATTTTTGCTATTGGCGGGCATTATGAGCAGTTTTGACTTATCTTAACAAACGCTTATACAGAGTTGTCCAAGCGAATTTACATTGTTCTATGGCTTTAAAAGCAATCAAAGGAGCCAGAGTTAATGATTTCCTCTATACTTCTCACCTTCCTACCTAAAATCAATGACCCTACCCCCCTTTGATCACACCTATTTCAATTCTCTTGTGCATGCCTAAGTAAGTGAGCTAATGGCTTATGTTGCCCGTGGCGCATTGCCCATGCAAGTGTAGAGTAATAAATAGCCTGATTATCTTTACCTAGTGCCGCAGGTTTTAACCCTGCTTGTATTAATTGTATTGTCAGTAAAGCTCTACCTACGCGACCATTACCATCACCGAAAGGATGGATACGAATGAAATGGCTATGAGCGATAGCAATTTCCGTTAAGCAACTAGGCTGCTTATACTTTGTACACCAATAGGCAATTTCACTCGCAATATCTTCTGGCAGAGTCGTGTCTATTCCCTGTAACTTACCCATGACACATCTTTGTTTTGCATATTGTCCTGCATCAGTACGTACGCCTCTCATAAACTGGCTGTGTAGATCACGAACAAATGTATCAGAGATATCTATGATACTGCCTTCTTTAATGGAAGCGATTAACTGCGTCATTGATATCCATGTATTGTACATGGCCATAAAGGTTTTTTTATCAATGCCACGAGGTAAAGTTTCTTCACTTATTATTTTTTCGAATAGACGAGAATCAGCACTCATGTCCTCAATTTCATAGGTTCCAAAGGTCATGCTTTTGAAATGTAAATTAGTTAATTCAGGCGGGTAATCATCGGGTAAAAGTACTGCATTTGGAGTCGGTATTTTAGCTAATACTGGTGTAACGAAGGTATCGCAATACAACACATTAATATCTAAAACATGCATATCTTTTATTGATTCTGGTTTTTCCCTCCACCGAACCAAAGACGTACGAGAAACGCCTAACGCATGTGAAAGTTTCGCTGAATTCCTGTACTCAACCAGTAGCCTTTCAAGCTTATCGGAAATATTTAATTGATTGTATTCATTGATCATTTCAATACTCACTGTGTTCGTTTATCTATACAGTGAGTATACAATAAAAACGAACTTTTTATTGTATATTTAAAAAATAGTTCGATTTATTGGAATCGGAGGGGCAGAGTTAATGACTTATGATCCTTTCTGCCATAAAATCAATTACACTGACTCTTTTGACTGGTTCGTTATGTTTTTTATTCGTAGTGTGTCCAGAGCCTAAGGACTTTAATAATGCGCTCTTTTTCAAATACTTGATATACAAGCCTATGCTGAATATTAATTCTTCTTGAATATGCCCCAAGTAAATCACCGACTAATTTTTCATAAGGTGGAGGGTTCTGATATGGATTTTCTTTAACTATATCAAGAATTGTTTGAGCTTTTGCTTTTAAACCAGAAGCCGAAAGTTTTTTAGCATCTTTTTGTGCTTGTTTTGTATATCTTAGCTCCCAGCTCACCAAGCAAGTTCCTTAGAACATGACTCAAGGCTTTCTTTAAGCCCAGTTTGTATGGACTCTCTCATATTGGAAACTGATAGTAAATATAAGGTTTCAGAAATAGCATTCCAGTCCTCTTCAGACACTAAAATAGCATTACCTCTTTTTCCTTTTATTGTAATTGGTTGATGGGTGTTCGCTGTTTCATCAATCAGGCTATAAAGTTTAGATCTTGCTTCTGTTACATTCAGGATAGTCATATTTTCACCTCTTGATTAAAATACGTTATAGCGTACGTAAAGTCAAACGCCTTTTAAATAATCAAAGCAATGCAGAGAGCAGGTCAATTGAGTCACTAACGCCCCATATTTGTTATCTATCATTGATGCAGGCTGATAGAGAAAAGCAAAACATGTATAAGAGCTTGTTTGAATGTAAAGTGTTGCTGGATTTTTAAAGGAACACACTCAACAAGCCAAGTATCATTCCCACAACAAAAAGAAAAAATAAGCCAAGAAAAGAGAGTGCTGACAAGAACAAATAGAAAGGGTTGACTAAGGGACCTATACTAAAATATTGACCAATAATATCATCGGCCGAGTTAAGCAACGTACGAATTTCAAATAGCTTTTTCGCCTGTCCGAAAAAATTTAATGCGTCTTTTTTTCCTGCCTTCACCGAGTGCCAACTCTGAGCTACCTCATCAGTCACATCCTCAATGATTTCTTCTGCAATTTTCGGAATGTCTTTAAGACTTTCCAGTGCATACCAAGTACGTGAAAGGATTAAACTCGGTAATAAAGTCAACCCGCTGATCACTAGGCTTGATATTAATGAGACCTGATGCAACTGGAAGCAGTAGATAAAAATCCACAGGCTCAATGCGAGCGAGATAAGCAGCACGACCCTTAGCCCATCAGCTAAATCATCAACCAAAGGCAGTATTTTCTGAAATGCACTTTTTAACTTACTGCTATTTACTCTTTTATTTTCCATAGTCTTCTTATTGAGTGACAAATAATCATTTATATTTGGGATGGGAAGGGGATCTATCGAAAAGTGACTTAAGAATCTGTTCTATTTTGCTTAGCCTTGGATTACTATCTACTCTGCCTAATCAAAGGTAATCAAAAGGAGCAGGATTTTTTGCCCACCAGATGACGATTTAAATTCACCATTATTTTTTTATGTTAATAATTGGATTATGTAGACCCGTATGTTTTCGTGCATATGTGGTGGGCAGAAAAGATTGGTCACCCTGGTTGGCTGCCCGACTTATGCAAATTT
>DAOVWV010000104.1 GCA_030636485.1 Methyloprofundus sp. | reverse complement strand
TAAAGAAATTGTCACCGAGAATGATCTACTGTTGTTTGCCCAGCACCGCAATGATCAATTAGAAACAGTATTACTGCAATTATTCCGAGGGGCGGGTGTAAAGGGTTTATCAGGGATGCCGGCAGACATTGAGTTTTCCAGAGGGATACTGATTAGGCCTTTGTTGGATATTAGTCAGCAAGAGATTAATGCATATGCCCAGCAGCATCATTTGCAATGGATTGAGGATCCCAGTAATCAGGATCTACAGTTTGACCGCAATTATCTGCGCCAAGAAATCATTCCCTTGTTAGAACAACGCTGGCCCGGGATAGATACCACTGTTTCGCGCGTGGCACAGCACTGCGCAGAGGCATATAGTGTTCTCTCAGGCAGCGCAAAAGAGAAAATGTTAGCTATGTACCTGGCGGATAAACAGAGTCTGTCTATTTCAGCCTTGCTGAGTCAGGATGATTTAAACCAGCAATGGATTATCCGCGAATGGTTAGCTCATTTAGGCGCACGAATGCCCAGACAGAAAGTGATGACCGCTATATTGAGGGATGTGTTATTAGCACAGCCGGGAGCTAACCACGTGGTTCAACATGATGGGTATACTATTCGACGGTATCAGGGGAGTCTGTATTTAGTGGTTGAGCACAAAATGCCTGAGTTGGGTCAGAGCATTAGCTGGCCTGAGCAGAAAAAGGTACTTGATTTAGCTGATAATGGCCAGTTGAAGTTGAATGATACGCAACAGGGTATCCCTAAGCATATATGGCAACAGGGTGAAATTTGTGTGAAATATCGCCAGGGCGGGGAGAAAATAGCCTTGTTTAATCGTGCAGGGCGGCATGGTTTAAAAAAACTCTATCAAGAAGCAGAGATTGCACCTTGGCAGCGTGATAGGATTCCTTTGATATATATTAATGGTGAACTTGCCGCTATTGCCAGGTATTGGATCAGTGCCGATTTTTATGCTCAGGGAGAGGATTGTTATAATTTGATCTGGGAATAGCCAGACTCGGGGATTAGAATTCCCATTGCCCTAAGGCGGCATCTGAACTCTGCAAAAGTCGTCATTCCTGCATGTTGTTATCAGGAATCTATGTTCAACGTAGATTCCTGATAACAGGCTTCGGGAATGACGACCTTACCCAGTCAAGCTGAGCACAAGCTTTATCTGCATTTACCCGTTAATAATGAGAAGTTACCATTTTAAGAGTGAAATACTCTCATTTTTTCATAGATACAGTATAATATCTGTATATTTGTTTTATTGTTTTGGGATATGGAGAAATGTAATGGTTAAAAAATTAGTCTTTTTAATAGGCTTGGTTTTGATGAGTCAGGTAGTACAGGCAGAAATTAAGATAGGTGTGGTCAATATCCCTTTATTAATGGCAAATGCACCTCAGGCTGCTGAGGCAAAAAGGCGATTGGAGCGGGAATTTTCACCTAAGGATAAGCAACTTCTGGCTCAGAAAAAGGCAATTAAGAGACTGGAAGAAAGGTTAGTCAGAGATGGTCTTACCATGAACGAAACTGCAAAACGTAAATTAGAGCGTGATATTATTTCTAAACGTAGAGATGCACAACGTGCTGCGCAAGAATTTCAGGATGATTTCAATTTACGTCGTAATGAAGAATTAGGGAAAATGCAGAATAGAATCATTGAGGCAGTCAAGACCCTGGCGAGAGAAGGCAATTATGATTTGTTGTGAACTGAGGGGGTCATTCATGCGAGTAAAGCCGTGGATGTGACTGAACAAGTACAGGCAAAACTTGCCAGTATTCCTTAAGAGGTAGAATAGCCCGCAACGGGTTCATTAAATAGATACTTTATGTGAAACCTGACTATCTGTATGTCTTTAGGGAATCAATTACAATAATACCTGTAAGTGATGTTAGTTCCTGTGATTTGTAATGAGAATATGTCAGCGTATTAATATAAAGTTGTGAGTATAAATTTTTAAGCTAAAAGGTTGTTAAATTGGAAACAGTACTTGATATTAAACAGATTCAAGAATTTTTACCTCATCGGTACCCAATGTTATTAATTGATAAAGTCATTGAGTGTGAGCCGGGAGTCAGGTTAGTCGGGGTTAAAAACGTGACTTATAATGAACCTATTTTCCAGGGACATTTTCCACATATGGCTATTTTTCCCGGGGTTTTAATTTTAGAGGCTTTAGCCCAGGCAACGGGTTTACTTGCGTCTGAAACATCACCGGATGAATTAGGTCATGGTATGACTTATTTTCTGACGGGAATTGATAAGGCTAAATTCAAACGCCCTGTCGTACCAGGAGATCAGATGATGTTAGAAGCTGTTTTTGAAAGAAGTAGAAGAAATATCTGGTCATTTAATTGTACTGCAACAGTGGATGGTGAATTTGTTGCCAGTGCAAATATCCGTTGTGCGGCGGTAGGTGACAAGCTTGATTGACCCCAAAGCCATTATCGATATTAATGCAGAGATTGCAGATGATGTCGAAATTGGACCGTTTTCTATTATTGGACCTGAAGTAACAATAGGTTCTGGTACTGTTATTGGCCCGCATGTGGTGATGAAAGGCCCTGTGAGCATTGGTAAAGATAATCATATTTATCAGTTTTCATCTATTGGGGAAGATCCTCAGGATAAGAAATATGCTGATGAAAAAACCAGCCTGGTGATTGGTGATAGAAATGTGATTCGAGAATTTGTCACTATGCACAGGGGAACCTTGCAAGATCATGCGGTGACTAAAATAGGTGATGATAATCTTTTCATGGCTTATACGCATGTCGCACATGACTGTATTATTGGTAATAATATTATTATGGCCAATGGTGCTTCCTTAGCTGGACACGTGCATCTTGATGATAATGCTATTTTAGGTGGGTTTACGCTGGTTCACCAATTCACTCAAATTGGGACCTTTAGTTTTGCTGCAATGGGCAGTGCCATTACTCAGGATATTCCACCTTATGTTATGGTGGGTGGTCGTCCTACACGTCCGCATGGCATTAATTCTGTAGGGATGGAGCGTGCAGGCTGTCGTTCCGAGTCAGTACGCTTAATACGTAAAGCCTATAAGATTTTATACAAAAACAATCTTAGAATGGAAGATGCGATAGAAGAAGTGGAAGATTTGGCTGGCGATTGTGATGAAATTTCTAATATGGTCAGTTTTTTACGTAATGTATCCAGAGGGATTTTGCGCTAGTACAGTGCTGGTGAGATATTTTGAGTCCTCCAAAGCATATTATCGCTGGTGTTGATGAAGTAGGGCGCGGCTGTATAGTCGGCCCGGTTATTGCCGCCGCCGTTATTTTAGATCCCGCTCAGCCCATTGCCGGTTTAACGGATTCGAAAAAATTGACTGCTAAAAAACGTGAGTTACTGGCTATAACAATCAGGCAGCAAGCACTCGCCTGGTCTGTTGCTCGCGCAGAACCGAGTGAAATTGATAGCATCAATATTTTACAGGCTTCATTATTGGCGATGAAACGAGCCGTGCAGTCTTTAAGCATTCAGCCTAGCTGGGTAAAAGTGGATGGCAATCAATATCCCGATATGAATTACCCTGGTGAGACCATTATTCAGGGCGATTTACTGGTCGCTGAGATTTCCGCTGCCTCTATCCTGGCTAAAGTCTATAGAGATAATGAAATGTCTGTATTAGATGCACTATATCCTGGGTATGAATTTAATAAACATAAAGGTTACCCGACTAAGCTACATAAAGAAAAGCTTAATATTTTAGGAGTAACTGAACAGCATAGGCGTTCTTTTGCACCGGTTAAGCAAATGCTGACTCATTCTTAGATACGGAAGCGAATAAGGCTCCGAAAGATGCACTTCGTGCCTCAGTACATCCTATCGTGGGCAAGCCCTTCTTTATAATACCTGTAGGACCCTTGAAACAGAACCTAATTTATGCAACCTGAATTCATTCATTTACGTCTACACTCTGAATATTCACTTGTTGATGGTCTGGTTAAAATTAAACCACTGATCAATGAGTTGGCTAAACTTGATATGCCAGCGGTTGCCATCACCGACCACTCGAACCTTTTTTCTCTGGTAAAATTTTATCGCGCAGCCCTTGCTAAAGGGATTAAACCCATCGTGGGTAGCGACGTTCTTATTTTTAATCCTGATGCAGCGGCAGAGCCATTCCGGCTGACTCTATTAGCAAAAAACAATACTGGCTACGTTGCCCTTACCGAACTTATTTCCAAAGCTTATCAGGAAGGTCAGCATTTGGGTATTCCCATGATACGTCGTGAATGGCTGGAGCAAAATAATCAGGGCTTAATTGCTTTATCTGCTGCGATGGAAGGCGATGTTGGTAAAGCTTTATTGGCTGAAGATAAGAGTTCGGCTAAACAACTGGCACAGTACTGGGAGAGTGTATTTCCACAAAGCTTTTATTTGGAACTCCAACGCGTAGGTAAAGCTAATGAAGAGAGTTATATTGCCCATGCAGTCCAGCTTGCAACTGAGCTGGATCTTCCGGTTGTAGCAACTAATAATGTGCGCTTTTTACAGTCTGAAAGCTTTGCAGCACATGAAGTCAGGGTGTGTATCAATCAGGGACGGGTGATTGATGATAGTCGTCGTCCCAAAGATTATACCGAGCAGCAATATTTGCGTAGTAGCGAAGAAATGCAGGCACTGTTTGCCGATATTCCCGAGGCACTCGCCAATACGGTAGAAATAGCCAAACGCTGCAATATTACCCTGACTCTGGGAGAAAATTTTCTTCCTGATTTCCCGGTACCTGAAGGGATGTCGCTGGATGAGTTTTTTATAGAGGAATCTAAAAAAGGTCTGGATATGCGGTTGGAAAAATATCCAGCCGTAGGTGAGGGAACACCTGAAGAAAATCGCAAAGCCTATGATGATAGGCTAAAAATGGAGCTGGATATCATCGTGCAAATGGGCTTCCCTGGCTATTTTATGATTGTTGCTGATTTTATTCAGTGGGCCAAGGATAATGCCATTCCAGTTGGGCCGGGGCGTGGTTCGGGTGCGGGCTCCTTAGTAGCGTATGTACTCAGTATTACTGATTTAGATCCGATTGAATTCGATTTGTTATTTGAGCGTTTTCTAAATCCAGAGCGGGTATCCATGCCTGATTTTGATGTCGATTTCTGTATGGATCGACGTGATGAAGTGATTGATTATGTCGCACGCAATTATGGGCGTGAGAAAGTTTCACAGATTATCACCTATGGTTCGATGGCGGCGAAGGCGGTGATACGCGATGTAGGGCGGGTATTAGGCCACCCTTACAGCTTTGTCGATCGCTTATCCAAGCTGGTACCCTTTGAAATAGGCATAACGCTGACCAAGGCCTTAAAGGATGTGCCGGAGTTTAAGGATTTGTATGATAACGATGAAGACGTAAAAAGCCTGATGGATATGGCATTGTCTCTGGAAGGGACTGCCAGAAATGCCGGTAAGCACGCGGGCGGGGTGGTGATTGCACCGACTAAATTAACTGACTTTTCACCTCTTTATTGTGAACAGGGCGGGGGGAATTTAGTGACCCAGTTTGATAAAGATGATGTTGAGGCTGTGGGCTTGGTCAAGTTTGACTTTTTAGGCCTGCGCACCTTGACTATTATTGACTGGGCATTGCAAACCATCAATAAGAAACAGGCAGAACTGAATCTGCCCTTAGTGGATATTACCCAAATACCTCGGGATGATAAGCCATCCTATGAGCTGTTGACCAATGCTGAAACTACCGCAGTGTTTCAGCTTGAATCCCGTGGGATGAAAGAGCTGATTAAAAAGCTCAAACCGGATTGTTTCGATGATATTATCGCTTTGGTGGCATTGTTTCGTCCTGGCCCGTTAGAGTCGGGGATGGTGGATGACTATATCAATGTTAAGCACGGGGCAAAAGCGGAATATGCCCACCCTGTTTTAGAACCCATTTTAGAACCGACCAATGGGGTTATTCTGTATCAGGAGCAGGTGATGCAAATTGCCCGTGAAATGGGCGGCTATACGCTCGGTGGCGCGGATTTATTACGCCGTGCCATGGGTAAGAAAAAGGTCGAAGAAATGGCGCAGCAACGAGCTATTTTTACTGAAGGCGCAGTGGCAGGGGGCATAGATAAAGAGATTGCCACTTATGTTTTTGACTTAATGGAAAAATTTGCAGGGTATGGATTCAATAAATCTCACTCTGCTGCGTATGCACTAGTCGCCTATCAAACGGCTTGGCTAAAAAAACATTATCCGGCTGCTTTTATGGCAGCTGTTTTATCATCCGATCTGGATAATACCGATAAGATTGTTGTGCTTATTGCGGAATGTGAGGATATGAAGCTTCCCGTTTGTCCACCTAAT
>DAOVWV010000121.1 GCA_030636485.1 Methyloprofundus sp. | reverse complement strand
TCAGTCAAGGTACGGCAACGCTGACAGTTGCCTAGTTTATCACCGGCCATTTTAAGTGCCTGCGCCAGGTTTTCAGCCCCGCCTCTATCGCGCTGAAATAAATGCAGCGCCATCCGTTGCGCAGATTTTTGCCCTACACCTGGCAAGCAACATAAGGCATCAATCACATCACCTAGCAAACCCTGTTTTTGCATCGTTAGAATGGCATTTTAAATCCGGGAGGCAAAGGTATTCCCGAAGTAACATCGCCCATTTTTTCTTTCTTTATTTTAGCCACTTTATGGACTGCATCATTAATCGCCGCTGCGACTAAATCTTCTAGCATTTCTTTGTCATCACCGACTAAAGTCTCATCAATAGAGACTTTACGCACTTCCCTTTTTCCGGTCATTAGGATGCTCACCATGCCACCACCTGCTTCACCCGTCACTTCTATCGACTCAAGTTCGGCCTGTGCTTTTTGCATGTCTTCCTGCATTTTCTGAGCCTGTTGCATGATATTACCCAGTGCGCCCTTCATTTCTTTCTCCTAACCTTTAATTATTTTCAATGGGTTCAACTGAACCCGGAATCACACGGGCATCAAAATTTGTTTTTAATGCCTGTATATTTTCATCATTATCAATTGCATCAACCGCTTGTTGCTGTCGGTTCACTTTGTCTTTCTGTATTTTAACAGCAGGCGTATCACTTGCAACTGATTCGGTTTTAATCACTAGCTTAAGCGGTCTAGCATAATATTTTTGTACCGCCGCCTGCAATTTCTCTTCGGAACGTAAACTTCTAATTTGTGCTTGCTTAGGGTCTAAAATTAGTCTGCACTCTTGCTCACCCACCGACTCAAGCACACAGTTGTTTGCCAGTTCACGCGTTAAGCCCTGCAAATTCATGGCGATAACCATCTCATGCCAGCTTACGCCTTCTTGTGCTCCTGCTTGAATAGCGGTCGGTGTATCCACGACAACTGTCTCAGCGACTGCATGAGTAACGGGCTTAGACTTAAGCGTAGTATTTTGTGTAGGTGTAGGTGCAGCGCGAGGTTTTTGAACATGAGTAACAGCTTGTTGCGAACTTGTTGCCGTACTCTGTTGCGGATTAAAGGCCAGCATTCTCAGCATTATCATCTCAAACCCTGATTTGGGGTCTGGCGATAAGCTTAAATCTTTTTGTCCCATCAGCGCAATCTGATAGTACAGCTGTAATTCTTCGGCAGAAAACAACAGGCTTAACGCTTGAAGCATCTCGGTATCATCTTCATTATCTGCACTGGAAGGCACCAGCTGAACCAGTGCCAGGCGATGCAATAACTGCAATATTTGCTGTAAAACATCCGCGAAATTAGGTGATAACTGTGCCATATCATTGATAATAGTCAACACATCCAGTGCATTATTATCTGCCAGGCTACGCAATAAATCCTCTACGGGCTGCTGAGCAACCGCCCCCAACATCTGACTAACCGTTTCGTTACTGACCACTTCATTACCATAAACAATGGCCTGATCCAATAAACTCAGACCATCACGCATACTGCCATCCGCCGCACGCGCGATTAAACGTAATGCATTTTGCTCGAATTCAATTTTTTCTTCACCCAGAATATAAGCCATTTGCGTACTTATCTGTGTAGGCGACAAACGCTTTAGGTTAAATTGTAAACAACGTGATAGAACGGTGACGGGGATTTTTTGTGGGTCAGTCGTGGCTAATAAAAACTTAACATGCTCCGGCGGTTCTTCCAACGTTTTAAGCAGAGCATTAAAACTGTGCCCGGATAGCATATGCACTTCATCAATTAGGTAAACTTTATATTGACCGCTATTGGGTGCATATTGCGCATTATCCAATAAATCACGCGTATCCTCGACTTTGGTACGTGAGGCAGCATCGACTTCGATTAAATCAAGATAACGCCCTTCATCAATAGACTGGCAGGTAGCGCATTGTCCACAAGGATTATGGTCCTGTAGATTTTCACAATTGATTGCTTTGGCTAAAATTCGGGCAATGGTGGTTTTTCCTACACCGCGTGTGCCAGTAAAAAGATAGGCATGGTGTAAGCGATTATGCTGTATAGCATTAATAAGGGACTGGCTGACGTGCTCTTGACCAACAATTTCAGTGAAATTATGTGGACGCCATTTTCTGGCGAGAACCTGATGATTCATGGCAGAGTGGTAGTGTGAAGAGGTTGGGCGGAAACCATGCCAGCCACATCTCGGCACACGAATCTTCTGCTACCGTTGCTCCCTTCCGGGCCTGGCGGAGTTGACAGAATATCGTTGCGAGAGGACCGACACAGTAACCATAATGTCGACAACCACTAGCGTTGAAGAGCGGCTATTATGCGTTATTTATAACAACAGTTCAAGAGAAAATAGTAATTAATATTTTTTTCACCACACACAACTTTTTAAGCAACTGATTTATATGTTTTTCATCTTAGTCCAGGCTATTCAATTTAGGCATAGAGTGCAATACCAGCGACCAGTATAGGCGCATGCACTTTTTTATTGATATAGCATAGGGTGCACTGAAGCGCGATGCGCTTCGTGCCTCAGCACATCCTATGATTCTGGAACAACCTAATAATCGCTTATCCTAAAATGCACACCCCGACTTAACACCCAATTTCTTCAATATAACCGCCATCGGGCAAAAACCCGAAAAAGCAGATTGAAATAAATTAGCGCCGACAAAGGCAGTAAACCAAAGCCAGTTAACGGAGTGGTACTGCGATAATAGCAGACTGATTAAAATAAATGCCCCTGCCACGGCAAAAACAATACGATCTATCGTCATTTTTATACCCTATTTCAGGCGTACAACGCCCATAAATTTAAGAATCATTTTTTCATAATACGGCTCGCTGATACCTTTGCGAATTTTACGCATAAAGTATTTTTCAAAACCAATTTTAGCGAGATGTACCCATTTTCCCTGTTGTGACCAGGTCGTGTTACGGGGTGGAATTTGTGGCACGGCTAAGAATGCAATCCCGGTATCCCCCATATCGGCAAGACATAAAGCATTTAAACTGGGTTTATCCGTCGGCTCTTTACCTGCCAGCTCATCTCTAATGTTATGCGCTGTTGCAGTTACCATAGACTCAATCATATAACCTGTTTTAGGTGTTCCCACTGGCAATGGCGTTTTTTCTACCGGTGGTAAAGCAATACAGACACCGACAGAGTAGATATTTTTAAAGGTTGGGTTACGCTGGTGTTCATCAACAATAATAAAGCCACGCGGATTAATCAGTCCTTTTGCTTTTGTATGACGTACCGCATCGATACCTGTAAAGGCAGGTAACATCATCGAATGCTTAAACGGTAGCTCGTGCTTTTGTTTCTCCTCGGCATTTTCATCCACTTCCGTGACGAACATCATGCCTTCTTCGATTTTATCGACTTTGGCATTGGTTATCCAATTAATGGTCTTATCACGTAGCGCACTTTCCAACATTCCTTTGGTATCACCAACACCGCCTAAACCTAAATGACCGACATAAGGCTCAGAAGTAACAAATGTCATAGGCACCTGATCGCGAATCTTACGCTTACGCAGCTCAGACTCTAAAATCATTAGATATTCATAGGCAGGACCAAAACAAGACGCGCCTTGAACGGCTCCAACAATGATAGGACCAGGATTTTCCATAAATTTTTCCCAGTCCTGTGCCGCTATCACCGCATGATCGACATGACAGACAGAAGAGGTATGGCCTTCAGGGCCTAGCCCTTCCACTTCATCAAAAGCGAGTCGTGGTCCTGTAGCAATAATCAAATAGTCGTAATCAACGGCAGAACCATCATCTAATTCAATTTTACTCTTCTCAGGATCTACCTTAGTCGCCGCTTTTTGAATAAACTCTATCCCTTTTTTTTCAAAAACAGGTGCAAGTTCAATTTTAAGTTCTTCAGGTGTACGCCATTTTGGTGGCACCCACGGGTTAGAAGGAACAAAATGAAAGGTCGGTGAATCAGAAATAACAGTGACCTGATGGTCATTACTGATGTTTTCTTTCATTTCAAAAGCCATTGGCACACCGCCAATCCCTGCACCTAAGACGACTATTCTAGCCATTATATTCTCCACGTATATTATTAAAAACCTATACCAAAATTATTTATATTATTTTGCTTTGGCATAAAAGCTCAGTGACACAAGCATTACAAAATTGCAATGATAAATATCACTTGCTTTATATATTAGCATTTACTAAAATAGAGAGCAACTTTTTTACTAAACTTTTAACTTTCCATATACTTATACTTCGCACTGTTACGGATACGGCGTTTATCAGCTGCTGTTTTTTGTCGAAAGTAAGGAGTTGAATCAGGCGCATAGCAGACTACGCACCTGTTTCAACAACACCGCTATCGGCAAAAGCTCGCCGTTAGAAAACCGCAGTCATTACCGCGTAGAGTATAAAATGTGTATGGTCTTTTTATTGGAGCATTGATGAGTCAAAACAACCACGATCCGATAACAGTCAATCCTATTGTACTGTTTTCAATCAATCATCCTCGATTTATTACCTGGTTAATGACACTTATTACGGTCATTATCATTTCACTTGCGGCACTGCCTAATTTTTACCCCAAGGAACTGTCTTTTCTACCGACTATTAAGGTGGATACCGACCCTGAAAATATGCTTGCCGATGATGAGCACGCACGGGTTTACAATCAACAAATGAAAACCGAGTTTTCACTCAGTGATATTGTTGTGGTCGGGATCACTAATGAGCATAATGCCCAGGGAGTCTTTAATAGTAAGACTTTGGCTAATATTCACGAATTGACTCAATTTGCACTGGGCTTAAACTGGGCTGACCCAGATCACCCGGGAAAAACTGCAGGGGTCATAGGCATCGACCTATTATCACCGTCTACCGTGGATAATATAGAACAAGGCGGCTTAGGCACGGTTAATTTTAGCTGGTTAATGCCCGAGCCACCCAAGTCAGACGCAGAGGCACTGGAAATTCGTGATCGTGCCAAAAAAATTCCTTTTCTGGACGGCACGCTGGTGAGTGATGATGGCGAAGCACTGGCACTCTATATCCCGCTAACGGACAAGCATCTAAGCTATCAAATCCGTGAGGAATTATTGGCTAAAATTGCCGATTTTGGTGATATAGAAGAAAACTACTACATCACTGGACTGCCCGTCGCCGAAGATACCTTTGGCGTAGAAATGTTTAAGCAAATGGCTATCTCTGCGCCTTTGGCCATGTTGGTGATCTTTTTATTGCTATGGTGGTTTTTTAAACGCCTGATTTTTGTCACTTCGCCAATGATCGTTGCAATGGTCTGCGCACTATCAACGATGGGCTTGCTGATCATTACCGGGCATACCATCCATATTATGAGCTCGATGATTCCTATTTTCATCATGCCGATTGCGATTCTGGATGCGGTGCATATTCTGTCTGACTTTTTTGATCGCTATAATGTCATCAGGGATAAGCGTGAAACGATTATTCACGTGATGAGTGAGCTGTTTACACCGATGTTAATCACCACATTAACCACCATTGCAGGTTTTGCTTCACTGGCTTTAACCCCCATCCCGCCAGTACAGGTGTTTGGTATTTTTATTGCGATTGGGGTGTTTTTAGCCTGGATCTGGTCAATTACTTTTATCCCCGCTTTTATTGTTTCTATTTCTGATGAAAAGCTCGCCTCTTTTATTAGCACTGAAGAGAGTAAAGATAAAGACAATAAAACACTGATGGCACGGCTATTAATTAAAGTCGGTCAATTCACTTATCATTATGCTCTGCTTATTGTACTGGTGACCATTTCCTTGGTCGGT
>DAOVWV010000106.1 GCA_030636485.1 Methyloprofundus sp. | reverse complement strand
TACCAAGGTGTTTCGGGTTTATTTTAAATCTTGCTGAACTTAATTTTGGTGGAGACGGGGGGAATTGAACCCCCGTCCGCAAGCACTCCGCCTTTGGATCTACATGTTTATTCCGCACTTTGATTTAACTAAAAGCTACCCGTCGGACCAAGATACTTTTAGCGATTTCGATTGGATTTAGCGAGGCGGAACTCCGAACAAAGTTCTTAACGCGATCTTATGTAGAGTGACTCCTGGATGTCCCGAAAGACTCTACACGCATAAGCACATGTAGCCAGGAGAATGGTGCTGGGTTTAAGCAGCTAAAGCCATTGAGTAGTTTTCGTCATTTGCGAATACTTAATTGTCAGTAGATTTTACGAGGTGTACTGTCCTCGACATGCACCTAAGGTTTTGCTACCCACGTCGAAGCCAGGTCGTCCCCTTTGGAAACTGTATTATAATGGATTTCAGTGGAGAAATATAATTTTTTTATCGTATTGATGCAAAGCTTGCACGATCCCTGTGTTTTATGTGGTAACTTCTCATTATCCATTGGCACCTGAACGATGCAAAAGCCGTCATTCCTGCATGTCGTTAGCAGGAATCTATGCTCAACGTAGATTCCCGATAACAGACTTCGGGAATGACGACCTTTTATCTGCATTTACCCGTGAATAATGAGAAGTTACGTTTTATTTCTTTAGGTGATGCGTAGGGCACTCCTGCTCACGTAAGCTGATAACAGGCCAACTCGCCTTATCTGCATATTGCTTTAGTTTTTCATCCGGGTTGACGGCAACTGGGTGTTCAACGAGTTGTAAAAGGGGCAGGTCATTGTGGGAGTCACTATAAAACCAGCTATTTTCCAGTGTATGCCCCGTTTCTTTTAACCATTGGTTCAGGCGAGTTACTTTTCCTTCCTGAAAACAGGGCGTTCCGGCTACTTTTCCGCTGTATTTATGGTTAATCATTTCGGGCATGGTGGCTAATAAATGACTTATTCCATAGAGGTTAACAATGGGTTCGGTAACAAATTTATTGGTTGCTGTAATCACCAGTAGAGTGTCACCTTGCTGCTTATGTTTATTAACCAATTCCTGAGCGGGTTGCAGTAAGATGGGTTGAATGACTTCGTCTATAAATTGTTCACGCCAGCGATATAAATCCTGTGGTGAGTTATCCGCAAGGGGTTTTAATGAAAAGTTTAAAAATTCGTGAATATCTAACTTACCTTGTTTATATTCCTGATAAAAACGCTCATTTTCCTGTTCATAAAAGGCGGCATCAACAATGCCTTTATCTACTAAAAACTGACCCCATAGATAATCACTATCATCAGCAAGTAGGGTGTTATCTAAATCGAAAATAGCTAAACTCATGATTGATTTACTTTCCATTAAAAAATTTTAAAAAAGGGGGATGGCATCACTTAGGTATTTATGGAACAATGGTATTATAAGTAATGTTAAGGAGCGGATTATTAAGCACGCTAAAAAAATGGCTCCTTATGTTCGCGACAGGATTTTAACATTTTAGACTCTTTGTGCGAACAGTTAAAAAAATATAGGTTTTGAAATGATTGACTCAAAAGGATACCGGTCTAATGTTGGCATTATTCTTTGTAATGCTCAAGGTAATGTGTTCTGGGCTAAACGTTCGCGCGTTAATTCCTGGCAATTTCCTCAAGGCGGAATAGAAAGAAATGAAGATCCTGAGCAGGCGATGTTCCGTGAATTACAAGAAGAAACAGGGCTGGAAAGTCAGCATGTGCAGATTATCGGGCGTACACGATACTGGTTAAAATATCGTTTGCCTGAAAAATATATTCGCCGCAATTCACACCCTATCTGTATAGGGCAAAAACAAATCTGGTATTTGTTGAAGTTGGTGGGGAATGAAGAGAATGTACTTCTGGATCAGCATAATAAGCCTGAATTTGATGACTGGCAGTGGGTCGGGTATTGGGAGCCTTTAAAATCAGTGGTTTATTTTAAACGTAAAGTTTATCGTAAGGCGATGATGGAGCTGGGGGCTTTTTTAATATTAAATTCAGTGGATGTGGATGCTGCGAGTTATTTATCTAATGATAGTATGAGCGAACATCAGTAATGAAGTCGTTTTTATTTGTGATGCAAACACCAGCCTATGGTAGTTTTAAAGTGCAGGAAACGCTGGATGTGGTGTTGATTACTGCCGCATTTGATCAAAAGGTAAGTCTGTTATTGCTGGATGATGCGGTTTTTCATTTAATGAAAAATCAGCAAGGTCATATTTTAGGTGCTAAAGATATGAGTGCGGTTTATCGTTCTTTAGAACTATATGATATTGAAAATATTTATGTCGAGCATGAGTCCTTGGTCGAGCGGGGGCTGTCAGTTGATGATTTGTTGATGCCAGCAGTGCAGGTAAAAAGGGAGGACGTTGCGACTGTTTTTGGTGCTTTTGATTTTATATTAAATGGGTAAGGCTCATGGTGGATACGCTATCGCTATTTTACTGAACTGAGAGGGTATTATTGATCTCTGACTATCATTAAAGAGTCAATACATCCCCGTCATACCTTTGCTTCTGTTAAAATATCTTTTTTTACTAAGTCATTCAATGCTTAGGAATCTGGGTTTTATAAAACTCGAATGTCGGGTAACCCAGCACAGTCAGTCCTTTGAAGGGGAAACTGTGAATTTAGTTATTATTTAACTTTAACTTTCTGTTGCTTTGTTTGCCACCTTTTTTATCTTTGTCATAAATATTCAATGGACTTAAAACATATACGAAATTTCTCGATTATTGCTCATATTTATCATGTGAAATCAACATTGGCTGATCGCTTTATTCAACACTGTGGCGGTCTTTCTGATCGTGAGATGAATGCACAAGTACTTGATTCTATGGATATAGAACGGGAAAGGGGCATTACCATCAAGGCGCAGAGTGTCACCTTGAATTTTACGGCTAAAGATGGCGAAACCTACCAGTTGAATTTTATTGACACACCAGGGCATGTGGATTTTTCCTATGAAGTCTCGCGCTCATTGGCGGCTTGTGAAGGCGCTATACTGGTTGTTGATGCGGCACAGGGGGTCGAAGCGCAAAGTGTGGCAAATTGCTATACCGCGATTGAACTTGGCCTGGAAGTGATGCCAGTGTTAAATAAAATTGATCTACCTTCGGCTGATCCTGAAAAAGTCATTCAGGAAATTGAAGATATTATCGGTATTTCGGCAGAAGATGCTTTACGTGTAAGCGCTAAGACAGGCTTGGGTGTTCCAGATGTTCTTGAAGAGTTGGTGCATATTATTCCAGCACCTGAGGGTGATGAAGACGGGCCGCTACAGGCTTTAATTATTGATTCCTGGTTTGATAATTATCTGGGGGTTGTCTCTCTGGTAAAAGTCATTAATGGCACCTTGCGTAAAAAACAGAAAATTACCATTATGTCTACTGGTAATAGCTTTGTTGCTGAAAGAATCGGTATATTTACTCCTAAGCGCCAAGATGAATTGGAACTGAAGACAGGGCAGGTTGGCTTTGTTGTTGCTGCCATCAAGGATATTTTTGGTGCACCTGTGGGGGATACGATTACTCTGACTGATAGACCTTGTAGTGAGGCTTTACCAGGGTTTAAGAAAGTACAGCCCAGGGTCTTTGCTGGGTTGTATCCAGTCAGTTCGGATGATTACGAGGATTTGCGTGAATCTTTAAATAAATTACACCTTAATGATGCGGCTCTGCAGTTTGAGCCAGAATCTTCTCAGGCTTTGGGTTTTGGATTTCGCTGTGGTTTCCTAGGGATGCTGCATATGGAGATCATTCAGGAGCGCCTGGAGCGCGAGTATGATGTTGACCTGATTACGACAGCACCGACGGTTGTGTATGAAGTAGAAACGAATAAAGGTGAGCTATTAAAAGTGGATAATCCTGCTAAGCTTCCTGATGTGGGCTCTATAAAAATGATCCGGGAGCCGATTATTCAGGCGAATATTCTGGTGCCGCAAGAATATTTAGGGAACGTGATTAGTTTGTGCGTTGAAAAGCGTGGTACTCAGGTTAATATGCAATATATGGGGAACCAGGTTTCGTTGAACTATGAGTTACCTTTAAGCGAGGTGGTATTGGACTTTTTTGATCGTTTAAAATCTGTCAGCCGTGGTTATGCTTCTTTTGAATATGATTTTAAACGCTTTGAAGAAGCCGCTTTGGTTAAGCTGGATATTATGATTAACGGCGATAAAGTGGATGCACTCTCGGTTATTGTGCATCGTGACTTAAGTCAGACACGTGGTCGTGAATTAGTCGATAAGATGAAAGAAATTATTCCCAGACAAATGTATGAAGTCGCTATTCAGGCGGCTATCGGGGGTAAAATTATTGCACGCTCAACGGTTAAGGCGATGCGTAAAAATGTGACCGCTAAATGTTATGGCGGGGATATTTCGCGTAAGAAAAAACTATTAGAGAAGCAGAAGGCGGGTAAAAAACGCATGAAGCAGGTCGGCAGCATAGAGATTCCACAAGAGGCATTTTTGGCTGTTTTACAAGTTAATAAAGAGTCATAGGGTAAGCAATAAATTATGGATTTTGATTTTTCGTTTTTTTTATTTTCTGCAAGCGTTATTACCGGCATTATCTGGTATGGATACCTTTTTCACTTAAAACGTTCTAATATTGAATATATTGAAGAAAATGAGCCTTTATTGGTTGAGTATGCGCGCTCATTTTTCCCCGTTGTATTGATTGTATTTCTATTGCGTTCTTTTATTGCCGAACCCTTTAGAATTCCGTCAGGCTCTATGATGCCAACCTTGTTAATCGGTGATTTTATTTTAGTCAATAAATTTACCTACGGGATACGTCTGCCCGTCATTAATAAAAAAATTATTGATATAGGTGATCCTCAAAGAGGGGATGCGGTTGTTTTTCGTTACCCCAAAAACCCCGCTGTTGATTATATAAAGCGTGTGATTGGGCTGCCAGGGGATAGAATCAACTATGTCAATAAACAATTGACGATTAATGGGAAATTAATAAAGCAGGCCTCTCTTGGGCGCTATCAAGGCTTAGGGCAGGGCAAGAATATGACGGGGAATGAAATCCTGACTGAAGATTTACAAACAGTTGAACATGATATTTTGATTAATCATAATGCGCCTAATCTAAAAGGCACTTTTATTGTGCCTAAAGGGCATTATTTTGTGATGGGAGATAACCGGGATAACAGTAATGATAGTCGTTATTGGGGGACTGTCCCAGAAGCCAACTTAGTGGGTAGAGCCTTTTTTATCTGGATGAGTTGGGATTGGGAACATGAGGGCATTGGGTTTAGTCGAATTGGAACGGTCATTAATTAACGGGAGACATTTTTATGCAACAGTCGTATAGAAAACAGCGAGGCTTAACATTAATTTCGTTTTTCATGCTGATGGGGTTCATTGGTTTTTTTGTGTTATTAATTTTAAAAGTGGGACCTATTTATTTGGATCATAGTAAGGTCGTGCATTCTTTGGAGAGCTTAAAAAGTCGTGCTGATATTGAAAAAAATACTAAAAATGAAATATGGACTTTACTCAGAAAACAGCTGGATATGAACTCCATTAGTCATATTAAAAAGAAGGATGTACATATTAAGATACGGTCTAATTATCTGAAGGTTCAAATTATCTATCATGTCAAACAGCCACTTTTTTCGAACTTAAGTGTCTGGGTGGATTTTGATAATGCAATAGAAGTGGGCGTTCAGTGATAAAAGCAGCTGATCTTTTAAGTAAAAAACTGGGGCTGAGCTTTAATGATTCTGAATGGTTTGTTTTGGCGCTTACGCATCGTAGTATGGGGGCTAAAAATAATGAACGCCTGGAATTTTTAGGTGACTCCATTTTAGGGTTTGTTATTGCTGAGGCACTTTTTGAAAAGTTCCCACAAGCGAGTGAAGGGGTATTGAGTCGACTGAGAGCAAGCTTAGTCAATCAGGAATCCTTGGCAGAGTTGGCGCGTCATCACCAATTAGGTGATTATCTTATTTTAGGTTCAGGTGAGTTAAAGAGTGGTGGTTATAGGCGTGCGTCGATTTTATCAGATGCACTTGAAGCGATAATGGGAGCGGTTATACAAGACCAGGGGATAGAAAGCTGTAAAGTTTTTATTTTGGCATTGTTTGCAGAGCGGTTAGCGGCATTGCGCTTAGATAATTGGCAGAAAGACCCTAAAACGCGCCTGCAGGAATATATGCAAGCCAGGCAACTTGAAATTCCTAGCTATGCATTGATAAGCGAAGAAGGTTTGCCACATGAGAAAACCTTTAAAGTT
>DAOVWV010000332.1 GCA_030636485.1 Methyloprofundus sp. | reverse complement strand
TGTTTAGGGCGTACGGTACTGTAATATTCATTTTCTATTTGCAGGATATTACTATTGAGTTGCTGGTATTCGCCCTGTGCTTTTACGCCAATCTTTTCATATTCAGGATAAGGAGTATTAATTGCGTGAGATAAACTATCGACATAACCATGCAGCGAATTATAATCAATGTTCAGTTCTGCCTGATTATTACTCTTATAGCCTATATCACTCATGCGTAATGAGGTGGCATAAGGGTGATAAAGCGTGCCGTGATCTAATTCATCAAATTGTGCCATCAGTTCGGGGCGGCTTTTGAAGAAGTTTTTGCAAATCGCCGGTGAAGCACCAAATAGGTACAATATTAGCCAGCCTCGACGCTGAAAATTACGAATTAAATCAAAATAGGCGGACGATTTATAATCTTCGAGTGATTCTGTTGGGCCTTCTAACCGGTGCAGGACGGGCCAGAGTTTTTCGGGGACTGAATAATTAAAGTGTACACCGGCAATGGCTTGCATGGTACGTCCATAACGGTGTGCTAGGCCTTGACGGTAAACATGTTTCATCTTGCCGATATTGGAAGAGCCATATTCAGCAATGGGAATGCTTTCATCGCCATTAATGCCACAAGGCATACTGCTTGCTAACAGGTGCTCATTATCTAGATTGTCATACACGTATTGATGAATATTGTGCATATAATCCAGTGTTTCATTAATATCCTCAAAAGGAGGGGTAATGAACTCCATCAAGGCTTCTGAGTAATCGGTGGTAATATGCGGGTGTGTTAATGCAGAGCCCAGCTGTTTAGGGTGTGTCTGTTGAGAAATAAAGCCCTGACTTGATAGCCGCAGACTTTCCTTTTCAATCCCTTTAAGCCCTTTTTTTATAAGGGATTGTTGTTTATTTTTCAACAATAGCTGTAAACGGTTATGACTGGGTATACTCAAAATGCTAAAAATCCTGATGAAGGTGTGAACGCTTAATTTATAATAAGCGTATTATATAGTCTTCGCGTCATATCTCAAAAGATAGCTGTAGGGTGTGTGGTTTTAGTCCGCTTTATTAAACTTGCTGAAGAGTGGCAGGTGGGGCAACGATGATCGATATACTTTTTTGTGAGTGGGGTTGGGCGGTGATAGTAACGTTAGTGCAAAGGATAATTGAGTGAACCAGTCTGATTATAAAGGGTGTCCGGCAAAAGAAGTGTTGCAGTCTGTTTTTGGTTATCAGGATTTTCGTGGCCAGCAAGCCGATATTATTGGGGAGCTTGTTGCTGGAAACAGTGCTGTGGTACTGATGCCGACAGGGGGAGGGAAGTCGCTGTGCTATCAAATCCCGGCAATGGTACGGGATGGAGTGGGGATTGTTATTTCCCCGCTGATTGCTTTAATGCAGGACCAGGTGAATGCCTTGCATCAACTCGGTGTGAAGGCGGCTTTTTTGAATTCGACCTTAAGCTATGATCAAGTTCAGCAAACGGAGCAACAATTATTGCGTGGCGAACTGGACTTGCTGTATGTGGCACCTGAACGCCTGACCTCGGAGCGCACGCTGCAATTTTTCAAGCGTTTAAAGATTGCCTTGTTTGCTATTGATGAAGCGCATTGTGTCTCCCAATGGGGGCATGATTTTCGCGTTGATTATTTACAGCTTTCCTTATTGGCCGAACGCTTTCCTGAGATCCCCCGCATTGCGCTGACAGCAACGGCAGACCAGCGCACGCGGGAAGAAATCATTAACCGCCTTGCGCTCAGCCAGTCCCGTTTATTTATTAGTGGTTTTGACCGGCCTAATATTCGTTATCGTATCGTCGAAAAGCAGAATGCCCGACAGCAATTATTAAGCCTTATTAGGGCAGAACATCAGGGGGATGCCGGGATTGTTTATTGCTTGTCGCGCAAGAAAGTGGAGTCAACGGCAAAATGGTTGCAGGAAAAAGGGGTAAATGCCTACCCTTATCATGCTGGATTACCTAATGAAATACGTCAGCAACATCAGCACCATTTTTTAATGTCGGAAGGGGTGGTGATTGTCGCAACCGTTGCTTTTGGTATGGGGATTGATAAACCCAATGTACGCTTTGTTGCGCATCTGGACCTACCCAAAAGCATTGAAGGCTATTATCAGGAAACCGGACGGGCAGGGCGTGACGGTGAGCCAGCAAATGCATGGATGGCCTATGGTTTACAGGATGTCATTATGTTGCGCAAAATGCTACAGGACTCAGCGGCTGATGAAATCCATAAGCGGGTTGAATTGCACAAGCTGGATGCCATGCTGGGTTTGTGTGAACAGGTTTCCTGCCGGCGTGAAGTATTGCTAAGGTATTTTGGTGAAACGGATACCCAGCCCTGTGGCAATTGTGATACCTGCCTGGAGCCGGTAGAGACCTGGGATGGAACCATTGCAGCGCAACAGGCTTTATCGTGTATTTATCGTACAGAGCAACGTTTTGGGGTGAATTATTTACTGGATGTCTTGTTAGGCAGAAATAATGAACGCATTAAAAATTTTGGTCATGATAAGCAATCGACTTTTGGTATTGGTAAAGAGTTAGATGAGAACCAGTGGCGCTCTGTTTATCGGCAATTGGTCGTCAATGGTTTAGTCGATATTGATTATGAGGGCTATGGCGCATTAAAACTTAATAATAGCTGTCGACCTTTGCTGCGTGGTGAAACGCAGATTATGTTCCGCAAGGATTTAGAAAAATCCAAGGGTAAAAAAGCGAAAGTAAACAGAGGTGAATTTGCCAGGTATACTGATAATGTCTTATGGGATGCCTTACGTGCCAAGCGGCGTGAGCTGACCGATGCGCAGGATGTGCCCCCGTATATTATTTTTAGCGATGCGAGCTTGACAGAAATGGTCGAAAGATCACCTTTAAGCCATCAGCAGTTTGCACAGATTTCAGGGGTAGGGGAGCGAAAGTTAGCACTATATGCAGATGAATTTCTCGGTGTCATTAGTGAGCTAGGACAGATACTGGAGCAGGCATCAGATTTTACCGAAACGGTAGAGGAAACCATTACTTTATTTAAGGTTGGGTTTTCGGTGGAGAAGATTGCTGTACAGCGCGAATTAAAAATAACGACTATTTTTAATCATCTTGCGCAAGGCATAGAGCAGGGAGTGGTTCAATTAAGTGATGTTATCGAACTTAGTGAGCAAGAAATCA
>DAOVWV010000110.1 GCA_030636485.1 Methyloprofundus sp. | reverse complement strand
ATTAAATAAATGCTTTTGTAGCCTAACAGACTGAGTTGATGAACTAAGGGCGCACCTTGTACCAGTTTATTTTCTCCACAAAACAAGACTGTGTAGCCTTGTTTTTTCCATCTGTTCACACGGTATGGGTCTGCATTCAGGCCCGTAGCAATATAGACTCGCTGTTGTTTGTTTTTCAGGCTTTCATGCATGGGAAAATCAAGGCTGGCACTGGCAATCACTATTGTGGGTTGTGCTGTAAGCTTATTGTTTTTCCGCCAGTTAATTAAGCCAGTGCACTTTGGGTGATTCCCTACCTGTAAAATATTTCCAAGCTTTTTTGCTGCTAATGCGCGTAAATACCCCCCATGTGTGATAAGGCAATCAGCTTGGGCATGTAACTGCATAAATAACATGAAGTCGGAGGGTGTCATCATATGTTTGGGAATATAGGTATCTCCATATTGGGTATCTGCTAAAGCAATGCGTCCATCCAGGCTAGATACGAAATTAGCATAAACAAAGGGGTGTGACTGTGTGCCCAGTTCATGTACCTGATGACCTAGGTAGAGTCCAGTAAGTGGAACTTCTTGATGCGGGGTGGGGAAAAGGCGTAACAAGCACTTATCTGGGGGGATACTCTTTTTATTTGTATCATGGGGCTGTCCCATGGTTTGCTGAATTTTCATTAAGCTGCTCCCATGTCTGGCATTTGCATACCATGACTTTTGGCAATGTTCTCGCCAAATTAGTGCTCCTTAGTGTTATTCCAGCGCTACTTTGCCATCAATGCAATGTTTTAGATCAAGTTGAGACAATTCAAGAGTCATTTTTAGATCCAGTGTTTCTGACCCTTGTAAGCGTCCTTCTTCAACTGCTTTAAGGATAGCGTGCTCAATTTCTCGCTGTGATGTAACACCGACTTTTTTAAGAAACTGTCTTACTTCCATATTTAAGGTATCTTCATTCATGTTAATCTCCTGAAGGAGTGTAGTCTAAGGTCGTCATTCCCGAAGCCTACCCAGTCAAGCGTGGGCACAAGCATTATCGGGAATCTACGTTGAACATAGATGCCTGCTAACGGCATGCAGGAATGACGGCTTTTGCAGGGTTCAGATGCCAGTAGATAATGAGACGTTAGGTGAATTAGTCTGCTGGCTTGCGTAACATCTTCTGAACTTCGCCAAGGTGCATTTCTTCAAGCGCAATCATGCGCCGGGCATATTCTTCAAGCATGACATGCTGCGTGTTAACTAGTTCTAATAGCTTATTGTATGCAGATAAAGCAAGCATTTCATGTGCCAGCGATTCGTTCAAAATATCGCCTATATTGTGACGGTGGGTTTCTAATAACGCTCCGATACCGAGAGAAGGGTGGCCGTTTAAATGGGTGATTAACTCGCCCGCTTCGGTTGCATGATTCAGCGACTCGGTTGCCTGGTCGCGCATCCAGGACACAATAGGAATGCGGTTGAAACCAAAGACCATTAACGAATAGTGAGTATAGCGAACGACACCGGCTAGTTCGGTTTCCATTATTTTATTGAGTATTTCTATGACTGCATTTGTATCAATTCCGTTGTTTGACATGATAGCCTCCTAAATCAGAATGATTGAAGTTTGACTATAACCGTTTTTTCTTGATTTGAAAACAAAACTTTGTTAGGAGGATGAAATTTCAGGGTAAAAATTAATATAATATGTTTTATAGCCGCCCGCTATGACGCAGTCGTCGGTTTACCAGCCAATGATACAGTTTGGCCAGAACCGGACGAACCAGTGGTAAGGCTATTAGCCAGGATATAGGCCTTAATACAGGTACTTTACTCATGAGCAGAATATAGGCATCTAGCTCAGAAAGAATCTGTTGATGTTCATCTTTAACATGAAGTTCCGTTAATGCTTTATAGGGATCGATTCCTTGTTCACGCAGCTTCTGCTCTTGGCCGGTAATATCTATCCAGCATACATTTTTACCCGCTTTCCCGGCAAGTTTTTCATAGGTTTTTCTGTCTTTGATGCATTTTGGGCAGGCACCGTCATAATAAACACAAATTTTTCCTTTATTTTGATTCATAACATCGCTCCTGGTTTGTGCCATTGTGCAAAAATATTTGCACAAAAGTCACCTGAATAGATCTAAATATAACCCCTTAGGCTGTAGATAATACCTAGGGTTTACAATAAAAAGCTCTTTATCCCTAGGATTTGTAGGGTGAAGATGTTGAGTTTCTTATGCCTGGTTGTTTGTAATTATATGATATTAAAGTTAATTTCCTCGTGTATTAGCGCTTTGAAGTAAAAAATAATTTAGAAGCCATGAGAGATAAAAAATATAAACATAAAAGTTTAAAAATGTAAAGTATAGTGTTAGACTGAAGTCAGGGTAATGGAGATTTATTCATGTAACCGAACTGGGGGAGGTGAATGATTATTACACCAATATTTACAGGTGGTATTAAGAATACCGAGTATTCTATCAATATAAGCGTGATGGAATACTAAGCTAAATCATATGATAATGAAGGCTACGACTTTAACAGAGGACAAGTATTATGCGAGCCTTGTTCCAATGCTCTAGACCACAGAACGTAGAGTGTTCCCGTATGTATTTCTATGCGGAGCGAGAGCCTTATAAGGTGTCTCGTCCTAAGGTGGTAACCGTAATGAGGAGTTAATGATGAAAAGGTATGTATTATTAAAAATGCTGTTAATTTTTTCCGTCGCTATTTTATCGACAGGGCATAAGCTAGCGCTAGCGGAGGACAATGTCGATGCAGCACAGCATGAGGTGATGGCAAAAAATCATGATAATGCGGCTATGCACCATGAAATGGCTATTGTGTCTCATAAAACAGCCGCTAAAGAAAACACGGCGGCAGCCGAGCATCACCGGGCTGCTGCAAAGGCATTTTCCAAAGGCGATAAGCAAGAAGGAAAAAAACACGCTGAAATGGCAAGAAAATCCTGGACAACCGCTCATAAGGCCTCGAATGAGGCAGCAGAGCATTCTAGAATGGCAGGTGACTCTACAGGAAAGTGAGGCTTATATCTTAAATAAACTGATGAGTTACAAGGATGTAACTCGCTTAGGAGCGGGTATTGTTGAATTGTCACTGCTAGATATTTCTGAATGATTAGCCAGTGTCATCTTTTAAATAAAGAAGGCTGGGTCAACGCTTTGGCGCAGCGAGGCAAGTTTTAGATTTGGAGTATTGATATACTGAATATATGTTTCGCACGGTGACCGCGCGAAGTATATGCATAACATTAACAGAATCCAATGGAATTAGATTAGTTGAGTTTGAGCCTAGCTTATACATTCAATTGCTTTGCCTCCTTTGATTGTTGTTTATAACGGGACGAGATTTCTATGCAACGAACTAAACATAACGTACAGTGCTCACCAGCTTCTCTTGATGAGTTACATAGGCATATTGCTTTTCATGAAGCAGGTCATGTCACTGCAATTTATATTAGAAATCACCAGCAACAATTGCCCCCTGTTTTTTTTCAAATTACGATGAATAAAAATGGGCAAAAAGAATATCCCTTTTTTGCCAGAATTGAAGGTGGCAAGGTGATTGAAAATTTACCAGTTACTGAAATTGAAAAAAATAGTTTTGCGGCTGAACGAGAAAAACAAGAAGTAAAACAGGCGTATGAAGCAGATATCATAAATCTGTTCGCAGGCCCTTTGGCTGAGGCAAAGTATGTTGCATTACGAGATGATGAGATATTTAACCCGCACTTAGTCAACATAGCGGCCTTAAAAAATTATGGTGGTCATTCAGATATTAATAAGGCAAACCGTTATTTAGAATACTTTATTTCTAATGCCAGTGAACGTGAATTAAAAATAAAGTCACTTTTCGAGCAGGCCTTTCAATTTATTGATGAGTATGAAAACTGGAAGTGCATCAGGCATTTTGCGCACTATCTGTTAGGCAATGAACAATCAACAATTACTTGCGAAGAAGCAAGTGCTGTCTTTGAACAGTTTTTGGGGACTTAGGAATGCTTTGCGTTCTGCGACGCAGGGCATCGGTTCATGCATTCCCACGCGGAGTGCTCATCGTTATACACAAATACTAATAAGGCAGATAAACTATGCAAAAGTCGTCATTCCTGAATGCGGTTAGCAGGAATCCATGTTCAACATAGATTCCCGATAAACAGACTTCGGGAATGACGGGCTGTTTATCTGCATTTTTCCGTGGATAATGAGAAGTTACCTTATGTATAACGGAGAGCGCGGAGCGTGGAAACGAGAAATACAAATATGCCTATTTCTATAACTATTTTTCTCTCTCCCTATCTTCATTTTATTCGCAGGTAATCTATTTTGTTATTTCTGCCTCTAGCCTTGCAAAGTAACCGGTGTCTGGAATCCCCGTGGTTTTACGGCAAGCACTGAACAATCAAGCTGATTAATAATGGTTTCTGCGGTATTGCCAATAAAAAAACCAGCAATCCCCGTTCGAGCTACAGTTCCCATAATCACAAGATCAGCCTCAATCTTTCTGGATAGACGCGGAATCTCCTCGTCAGGTGAGCCTTTCAATAAATGCAGCTGAGTGCTAGGCACATTTAAGGTCTTATATTCCTGATTTCTAATGATTTCATCCATGAGTATATGCAAATTTTGCTGATGTTGTTGCCTTACCTCTGCTGTATAAATCGATATATCATCTGCCTGAATGCCTATCGACGCACTTCGTAACACTCCCTCAGCAATCGCCTCCCATGCATTGACAATATGCAACTCGGCAAATTCAGACGAGGCTAATGCACTCGCCATTTCAATAAGCTGAAGGTTAAGGAGATGTTTTGTGTTTAATTCTTCCGACTGATAACCAACATCGACAGCTGCCAGTATACGTTGATATTTTTGAGGTGATTTCGGCTTGATCAACCATACTGGGCACGGGCACTTGCGTAACAAATGCATATCATCACTACCAAAGACACGATCCAATAGCCTTCCATTTTCAGCTGTTTTGATCACCA
The DNA here is from genome assembly GCA_030636485.1 of Methyloprofundus sp. GTDB lineage: Bacteria > Pseudomonadota > Gammaproteobacteria > Methylococcales > Methylomonadaceae > Methyloprofundus. The sequence continues at coordinate 1,064 of DAOVWV010000110.1, read as the reverse complement.
GGTCATGCTTGCCACAAAGAACCTGGCGAATAATTTCTAAAAAAGAAGTGCCAATAAGAACCTTTGTCCGCACCTCTATGCGCTGCTCCAGAGCCAGAGAGTCAGTCAGTGATTGCAGTATCTGTTGATGCCGCGCAACTGTTTTTTTACGCAAGGTTTCGGTCGATAAGAGGCGACCACTCAGTTTTATACTCGACTCTATGTTGCCTATAACCTCAACAATAGTAAGGCTAGCCTGGTTGTTATTCGCTAAAGCGACGGCATGATCCAGTGCAACCCCACTAACAGAACCCGGTACCACAACATAAAGAATATTTTTGAATCGCTGCATAACTTTGTCCTCCACTCGGAACAATCATCTTATGTTTAATTTTATACGAATCAATAGTGATGCTCACACTAAAATCTTCCTAATTACCCACAACTCTCAGTTATAATTCGTCATTCCTGCATGCTTCTAGCAGGAATCTAGTAGGTTAAGCATAGATTCCCGATTAAGCTTGTGCCCACGCTAGCCTGGGTAGACTTCGGGAATGACGAGTCTTATAACATACTGATTCTTTATGTTTTATTCTACTATGACTGAGAACTGTATGTAATCAGGAAAACCTTTGTTACTTGCTCTAATTGGTTGGCAGATACCCAAAATACCAGTATCCTGAAAAACATAAACAAATAAGGTCGTTATTATGACAAAACGTTTGCATAAACACTGGTATCAGCTTCAAGAGTCTGAGCTGCTCGACTTGATTGGCACTCAAGCAGACACTGGGCTGGATAACTTTGCAATAGAAAAGCGGCGGCAGAGATATAACGGCCTGTCAGATGGCGGGGATTCAAGTCAAAATGATGACTGGAGAACATCCCGCAACCGCTGCGGTCATGGGCGTTACGGGTGCCGAAGTGGCTAAAGAAGCGGCTGATATGGTACTGACAAATGATAACTTTTCCACCATAGAAGCGGCAGTAGAGAGGCGCATTGAAAAAACGAGAGTAGGGCAGGGGGAGAAACAATTATGAATTTTATGACTGCTATTGAGTGCTTCCTAAATATGCAATTACCT
>DAOVWV010000071.1 GCA_030636485.1 Methyloprofundus sp. | reverse complement strand
CGTTGCTATTAGGTCAAAAAAAGACTTAATGAATAACTGTTCACCTGCTAAGGGTAGCTCAGAAAGTGTTAATACCGGCATTCCCGATATTTCTTTAACGTGGTGGTTGATTAAGTTTAAAGTATTTATGTCAGGTGCCCATTGTAGGTCAATATCTTTAAGGACTAGTTTTGCATAGAGTGGTTCTAATTGATCAAGCTTATGGTTGGGTAGTGCAATATAAATAGTTTTTATATCGTGGTTCTTGATAATGTCATCTAGCTTTTTTAAGTCACCAAGATAAGGCGCATCATGAAAAGCATCGGACTTTATATTATCCATATAACCGATTACCCGGTGTCCGAGTAGGGGGTCATTATTCACTGAGGTAATGAGTCTTTGTGCGGTATGGCTTGCACCGATAACAAGTGCATTGCTCTTCTTTAGGTATTTTTGCCTGACCTTTGGTGTCAGTCTTATGAATATAAAGGAATTGATCACTTGAAGAATATAGGCGGTGCTTGCCCAGATTAAGAGGACTTCCCGGGAATAATAGTTCATTCCTTTGGTAATGAAACCAATAAAAAGAAGGATGAAAAGGACAAATGACCAGGCTTTAAGTCGTGAAAGTAGAGCGCGAGTATAGGATTTGTTGTATTTGTATTGTGCGGTGTGCTGATAGCTGATTATTATAAGCAATATGGATAAGGCTATGAGTGCATTGTATCCTACGGAAACTGTACCCATTTTTAAAAAAGCAAGAATGTATAGTACTGATGCAGTTGTGATGCAGTCAAGGGTTAATTGTAGGCAGGGTAGTAAATTAATGTGAGGCCGTAAGATTTTTTTGGGTTTGTTTAAGTTTAATATTTTCATTGTATGGTTGTCCAAATAGTCCATTAAATTGTTGGAAGGCGGGAGGGGAAATTAAATAAATAACCAGCCAGCCAACCAATCAACCAACTTGTATGCTAATAATAGTCGTTTTTGTAAATTAATGCAGTTTACTTATCATCAGCAAGTGACCTGATATAGGTGTCAAAATTAAAAGTTGTCATGTTAATGTCCTAGAACGTGTCCCTCCCCATTGTCATAAGCGTTGTTGATCATTTCATTGATTGAATCGTAAGACGTGGGAGCAAAAGCTGAATGTTCTTTTGAAATATAGGCATAGGGTTTAGTCTGGGGGGAATGTTCAATATATATGTTGCCACTGATGTTTAGTTGTAGTGTTTTGGGTTTTACCGATAGCTGTATTGTTGTATTGCTAAAATGGTTGCGTAGCCAGCTATGCGGTTAATTCTGCGCTAAAATTATCCTTGGTTCTTTTGATAAGGTTTTTTTAATTGTTTTGTTGTTAAGCGCATTAGAATCCACTGCTTTACAATAAATATGAGGGTTTTAGGGGAGAAAATATTCTTCAGGCTGAAAGCAAAGTCATGTTATTGGAACTATAGTTTATTTCATGCTGTATTTTAGCCTTATTTTTGACTTTTTTAATCAAAAAGTTGTTTTTTTAATGCTTACGACTAGTGTTTTTTGTGAATATTGATAGGTTGATGTATAATCTCGACTGAAAATTACGAGTTACTTTGGCTCGGTATGTCATGGATGGGCTGCACGGTGGTGTATGTATTCACTAGGCAATCTGAGCCTGCACTTGTGTAAAATGTTAAAGCGTTCGTTTTTGGTGGCTTCCCATACAAAGCTTGGAGTGTGGGAACCCCCCAGTTAATCTGGTGTCGAATTAACTGATGGTAACGAGGGGCTATTCAGTAGAGGGCTGTACTTCGATGGCGAATGCAGTGTGTCTGACATCTTCAATTCACTACACAGGAGAGTGAGGTCGCTTAATTCGTGAGATAGTAAAGCAGACCTGAGCTTTAATGATGTTTCTTTTTTGAAAACTGAATTTCTAAATATTTAAGGAGGAATGAGTATGAAAATAGTAAATTATTTATCTGTAAAAAGCCTTATGGCAGCCCTAGTGCTAGGGTTGACTTGTGTGTCAGTTTATGCTCTTGAGTCTTCTGTGCAGACAACAATTGCAACTGTATCTGTGATATCAGGTGGGGTGACATATAATCAGGAAAATATTGACTTTTCTGATCTAGAAGGTGTAAAAGAGGCGATTGATACTATGGTGAGTGCAGGCGCTGGGACTCAGGAAAGTGTGACTGAATTATTTATACAGCATGCTATGGCTTTAACTGTGGGTACAGCACTAGTCTATGTTCCCGTGAAAGTGAGTGGCGGTCAGGTAATTCCTACCGTTATTGATCCAGGCAACTCAGCTCCGGTGGCTCAGGTGAGTGAGGCTGTTTTTAATATGGGGGGGAGTTCTTCTGGTTTTCAAACACAACTAGCTTCAGCACCGGGTACGTTGAGTACGCTGAGTACGCTGGGTATACAGGATGCCGGGAGCTTAGGAGAGTCAGTGTCAGGTTCAGACAGTTCTGAACAGCAGGTGCAGGGAGGCGGAGTAGATGTTAGTCCTCAGTAAATTCTAGCATAGTCGCTGTAGTAACGTACCGTATTGTTTTATGTTGAGAGAAAACTTTTAAGCTTAGTCCAATTTAAATAATATGTTTCTTCGTCTATATAGTGCGGTACTCATCAGTATTGTGGGTGTGCATTAGATTTTAGATGCCCACACTCTCAGCCTTTCGTTCGTGTGACACATTTCAATGATTTGAATATCAGGAAGGTTCCTTGTCGTGTCAGACAATCGTAAATACCAAGTTAATTTAGCACTCATTCAATATGGTGGTGTTTCTTCGTGGTTGCTTGCGTTAAGTGGTTAATATTTTATTTTCAGGATGTTAAAGTGAAACAAAACCAAAATTTTATTATACCTGTGTTAGGGCTCTGTTTATGCTCTCCTCTTTATGCTTATGACTCGCAAGATGATGTAGAAATAGTAGAAGAACGTCAACGAGATGCCTACGCAGCCAAAGGAAGTCGTTTAGGGACATTTTTGTTTTACCCCAAGATGACGCTGGATAATGAATATGATTCAAATATTTTTAAACGAGACAGTCGGGTAGGTGAGGTCGATAGTTATATTGCACATTTTAAGCCAGGCTTTTCCATTAACTCTGACTGGAATAGGCACTCATTATATTTTTCACTTGATACGGATCTTGCGCTCTATTCAAGTCAAGCGGATGCAAATAACTACAATGATGTCTTTGTAGGGCTGGGTGGCCAGTTTGATGTGTTAAAAGATAGCGCATTTGATGCTAGTTTTAATTACGATAAATTACATGAAGACAGAGGGTCGCCAGATCAGAGAGGGGGTAGTACGCCAACTTTTTATGACAATAAAACACTTGCTTTAGCGTATAGCCATAAATTTAATCGCTTATCAGTAAAGCCCGCCTTTCAATTTTCGCGCTTGGATTATGAAGATACGCCTACTGCCTTGGGGGTAGACTTAAGGCAGAGTACACGAAGTCGCTGGGAATTTCTTACATCAATACGTATGGGCTATGAAATACAGCCCGAATATGAAGCATTTGTTAAGTTTGCCTGGAAAGAGATTAATTATGATACCGAGGTGCTTAATGGCTTTTCTCCCGAGGGTTATTTGCGGGATTCCACGGGTTATAATGCACTGGTAGGTATGGATTTTGACTTAACGGAGTTGCTTACGGGTGACGTTTCTGTGGGTTACCTTTATCGTGGTTATGAAGACAGTAGGCTAGAAACTATTTCAGATGTTAATGGCTTTATTAATTTAACTTGGCGTCCAACACCACTGACGAGTGTATTATTTAAATTTAGTCGTGATATAGGTGAAACAACGCAGAATGGTGTATCAGGGGTTATACATAATAGCCCTAGTATTAATGTGACGCATGAATTATTGCGTAATGTGATTCTAAACGTGGGGGGAAGCTATAGTTACAATCAGTATATAGGTTTTAATCCGAATAATCAGGTGATAGCTAACCGCACTGAGAGGGAAGAGGATGTTTATGGTGTAAACCTAGGTATAAAGTACTTGCTAAATCGTCACCTTAATGTGGAATTTACTTATGGATATGAAAGCCGGCATACGAATTATATTTTACAAGATTATAACGTGCACCATGTTATGTTTAATATCACAGGACAAATTTAAAGTGTGTCGCAATAAGGCTGTTCAGGTTGTTGATGATGAAAAATTTGATGGTTTTTTGCGTCTTAGAATATAAGCATCAATAATATATTGAAGCTACTGTGGTCTCTCCAGAAATGTGGAATATCGTGTTTTATTTTTAAGTTTGGTTGAGCTTGTGGCTGCGCAAAGTAGAGTATAAAAGATGAGAGACTATGTTTTTTTCGATAAAATGCAACTCCTCTCTATTTTCGCTTATACTAGCCACCTGTCTGCCGCCCATGTTTAACAAGAATTCCGGCTACAGCCTGTGCCTAGCTTGACTGGGGAGCATTCGGGGATAACCAGGTGTTGCCGAAACTTAAGGTTATTTAGGCTCCTGTGTAAAGCTGGAGAGTGAACTGGGTTGCTTATTTATTCGATTATATGTTGGAACAACAATGTCAAAAATTATTAAATATAGCCTTTTCTTTTTTCTGATATTTACGCAATTATCCCTTGTTGCTGAAGAAAAAATACCTCAATTACGCAAAGAATATCAATTAGGCTCGGGGGATATTTTAAAAATCACGGTGTTTAATCAGGAGGATTTGTCTGGAGAATATACCATTAGTGGTGCCGGCCGAATTTCGTTAGCGTTAATTGGTTCAATAGAGGCTAGGGCACTGACACTAGCGCAATTGAAAGAAAGTATTATTAAGGAGTTGAGACCGGATTATTTATTGAATCCACGTGTTAGTATTGAAGTTCTTAACTATCGGCCTTTTTATATTTTAGGTGAGGTTAAAAAACCACAGTCTTATCCTTATGTTCATGGAATGTCATTTTTAAATGCTGTTGCAATTGCAGGGGGATATACTTACCGTGCCAAGAAGGATTATGTGGTGGTTATTCATGCGAATGATCAAACAAAAACCGAATTTGAATTACAAATGAATGATAAGGTTATGCCGGGTGATATGATCCGGGTGGAAGAACGATTTTTTTAGAGGGTGTAATAATTTTAATTTTAACAAGGTTGTTAAAAACGATCTTTTGCTGGAGAAATAGCTTTGCAAGCATCAAATGAACTGATGGCTCAGGAAAACCTGATTGAAGGTGATAACGAAGAGCTTTCTCTCGGTGATATTTTTCATACATTATGGCTTAGAAAGCGTCTATTAATCAGCGTTACCTTATTGATAACATTGATGGCCTCAATGATTATTGTTCAATTAGTCCCACGTTATACTGCTACAACGCAGTTACTTATTGGAATTAATTCATCTAAAATTGTCGATATTGAACAAGTTGTAGCGGGTGGCTTAATAGGCGATACAGCGGTTATCGGGGAAATGGAAGTCATTAAGTCCAGGGAGTTGGCGCGGCGTGTCATTGAAAAACTGCAACTTGATCATAATGAGGAATTTAACCCCTCATTAAAAGAGCCTGGTTTCTTTTCTCAGCTTCGCCTCAAAGATATGCTGCCATATGATTGGCAGGAAGCCTTGGGTCTAGTTAAAATTGAGACGCTTAGTGAAGATGATAGGCGGCAAATTCTACAGACAACACTGATTGATACTTTTCTTGGGAAGTTAAAAGTGGGTCAGGTGAAGCGCTCTCAAATTGTCAATATTAGTTTTGAGTCAGAAAGTTCAAAATTAGCCGCTAAAATTGTCAATGAAGTGGCTGATCAATATATTGTTGGTCAAATGCAGGCGAAGTTTGATGCGACAAAAAAAGCGACAGACTGGCTTAATGGTCAATTGGCAGAGTTAAAAAATACTGTCGAATACTCTGAGCAAGCGGTAGAGATTTTTCGCCAAGAGCATGGTTTACTTGAGGTGAGCAAGGAAACGGGATTGTCTCAACAGCAATTGTCCCAAATAAATAGTCAATTGATTATTGCGCGTGCTGAAAAGGCGGAGGCCCAAGCTAAATATAAGCAGATTTCTAACCTTTTAAAAAGTGGTCGCGATATAGATAGTATTTCAGCTGTTTTAAATTCAATGTTGATTCAAAGCTTGCGTGAGCAGGAAGCAACAGTACAGCGTACTTATTCTGAGATGTTGGTGGAATATGGAAAGAAGCATCCTCGTATGATACAGATGCGAGCTAAAGTAAAAGATATTCAAGATAAAATTAAGGCAGAAGTTAAGAAAATAGCCGCTGGACTGCGTAATGAACTGGCGGTTGCTCAGTCTCGTGAAAATTCATTAGCCTATAGTCTTAAAAAAGCAGAGGCTAAGACCGGTGGAAATAGGCAGGCTGAAGTGCAATTGAGGGCTCTGAAGCGGGAAGCTGAAGCTAATCGAGTGTTGTTTGAGACTTTTTTATCCCGGTTTAAGGAAACGACTTCAACGCAAGGTATTGAACAGGCTGATGCACGCGTGATTTCGTTTTCAGACCCTCCGCTTCTGCCTTCTTTTCCAAAAAAGAAACTTTTATTAATCGTGAGTGCTCTCGGGGCTTTATTTTTCGCGATTGTGCTTGTGTTTATTTTGGAAATGCTGAATCCTGGAATTCGTTCTCCCGAGCAAGTTCAGGATTTATTGAAAATGGCGACCTTAGGTATTGTGCCTAAAACAGGGGATACTAAAATCTCGCCACATCAGGTACTTTTGAATAAACCTCAATCTAGCCTGGCAGAGGCGATTAATACTTTAAGGGTGTCATTAAGTGTATTAAACCCTGATTCGCAAGTTAAATCGCTTTTAATTACCTCGGCAGTGCCTAATGAAGGAAAAAGTACCTTAGCATTATTAATTGCCCGCCAATCAGCTAAAGCAGGTCAGCGGGTTGTGATTGTCGATACTGATTTTAGGCGACCTACGATTGAAGAGCAGTTTGATATTGATGGTAAGCTAGGGCTGACTGACTTATTGGCACAGCATGAATTGCAGCTGGATGATGTTTTGATTGAGGATTCTCAGACAGGTATGATGGTCTTAGGGTGTGGGCAGGGTGGCTTTGTTAATCCAACCGATATTTTTGCATCACAGCGAATGAAAGCAATTTTAGACGATTTAAAAGAGCGGTTTGACTTGATAATACTGGATTCGCCTCCTGTTATGGCGGTGCCTGATGCACGTATTTTATCCGCTTTAGTGGATAAGGTGATTTTTGTACTGGCTTGGGATGATACCCCGCGAAAAGTGGTATCAAGCGCATTACATCAGTTACAGCGCGAGGGGCATGGTAATATTGCGGGAGTGGTGTTACAAAAAGTCAATCTTAAGCAATATGGGCGTTACGGTAATTCTGGGTATTATTACCATTATAGTCGGTATGATCAGTATTATGCGGAATAGATAGAAAGGAGAAGGTAGATCCAGGTATGCTAGTGCTGCCCCATCTTTGTAGGTGGGGGAGTGTATAAAAAATAAACCTTAAATATGATGCGGACTGTTCTCAAAAAACTTCAAATATCAGCCATTATTGGTATTATGTGTTGCGGGTTTATGATATTCGCGGCTGTTCCT
>DAOVWV010000033.1 GCA_030636485.1 Methyloprofundus sp. | reverse complement strand
CAGAATAGGTGCCGGAAACCGAAGGGTACCCCGCCCCTTATGCACTGAATTATACTCAATCACTGAGCCTATCTGCCCTAACATCCCTTCCCGTGCCATACCTGAAAAGGTTTTATTTTTAAAGTGCGGTGACACCCACTTAAACCAGGCGAATATAATAAAAATGGATAATATAATCCAGATCAATAATTGCAGGGTAAATGAAAAAGGCGCAACCCATAATAATAAACCCACAATAATCGCAGCCAATCCGAACCATAGTGCGACGAAACTGACTAACATAATTTCTGCTAATGCTAAGCATAGACCAAATATCAGCCAATGCCAGTAGGCAATATGTGTATTAAACCACTCTATCATTATCGACTCTCCTTAAAAAATATTTTTTTTCATGCCTGAATCAGTACAATATACACTTATTTACTTAAGTAACAGGAAAAAACATGATTATCTGGGCATTTAACTTGCTTCTTTTAGCGATAGGTATTTTTGTAGTCGGTCTAATCAAACCTAAGTGGCTACTATTCTGGATGGATCAACCGAATAGATATATCATTGTCGGTGTGTCAGTGATTTTATTAATGGCTGCCGCCATCTTATTTGGCGAAGGCAACAGGCAGCACTCACCACTCTCAGAAGTCGTGAAAACAAAAAAAGCAGTTGCCACAGAAATCCCTTCTGATTTGGTTAAATAAGCGAAGCACTCGCTGCAAATATAATCCATTGCAGATTACAGTCAAACGTCTATAAGCGAAACCTGGGGAGCAGGGTAAAGCCTACTCCCGAGTGAGTCAAATGTACTAACTATTTACTTTCCTGAGCAATCAACGCATCAATAACCTTGATCACCTCTTCGAAAGATCCGGCGGACTTGTTGTTCACCAGGTATTTACCATTGACAACAATGGCCGGAACACCTGTGATACCATAACGCGGCCCCATCGTTTTAGCCTGACGCATTTTAGTGTCAACAGCAAAAGAATTATAGGCATCATGAAAAGTAGCCTTATCCACACCATGCGCAACAAAAAATTCAGCCAAGTCTTCTTCACTGGTTAATTTCTGTTTTTTCACCTGTATTGCATAAAACAAATCACTATGCACTTTTTCAACAACATCTAAAACTTCCGCAGTAAAATATGCCCTTGCATGCTGCCCCCAGACTTTACTGAAAACGGCCGGTTGACGTATAAAGTTGACATTATCAGGTAAGTTAGCGTGCCATTTTTGTAAAAATGGCTCAAATTTATAACAGTGTGGACAACCGTACCAGAAAAACTCCATCACTTCGACTTTTGTCGGATCCTGCGTCGGCTGTACTGCTGCCAAATCTTTATAGCCTTTCCCTGCTGCAAAGCTTAAACCCGAAAAAACCACCAAGCTTAATAAAGCTGCCGTAACTATTTTTTTAAACATTCTATTTCCTAATTATTTACTTAACCCTGGTATCTTATTTCATCATCGAAATATAATAAGATATTGCCTTAATCTCTTCAGAGTCCATTTTTTTCGCAATCATATGCATCATGTTATCTGAATTTTTAGTACGTACACTCGATTTAAAATCCGTTAAGGTTTTGATTAAATAATCAGCATGCTGTCCTTTTAAAGCTGGAAATGATGCAGGCTTATTCCCTTCGCCATAAGGACCATGGCAAGCAATACAGGCAGATATTTCATTTTCCAGGTCACCGTTACGGTACACATCATACCCCGTTGTCAGCAAAGCATCCTGTTGTTCCTGTGCCGCTGTTTTAGCTGCCTCTTTTTGTTCCGCTGTTAATTCGCTGTCCTCATCATCGTCATCGTCATCCAGATCAAGTGGCGGTAATGAATTACTTGTGACAGCCTGAGCCTGATAGTAGGCTGCAATATCTTGCATATCTTCATCAGATAAGCTGGCAACCATTGAGGCCATCATTGGGCCACTACGTGATCCATCTTTAAAAGCCTGCATTTGTTTAACCAAGTAACCTGCATTCTGAGCCGCTAATTTTGGAAACAAAGGCATCATACTATTACCTTCCTCACCATGACAATTAGTACAAGATGCGCTTTTGCTTTGCCCAGCTTCAACATCCCCCATGGCCTGTGCAATACTAGGCATATTAAGTAAAGCAAACGACACAGAAAACGCTATCAAACTTTTCTTCATTAGATTCCCCTTTCGGAATAAGTAAACATAAGGTAATTTATGTACAATAGTATACTGAATTTTACTCTAATTTTATTAATACCTCTACACGAGATACGCATGAACCCTCTCTATCATCAGGCTAAGTTTACACTTAGCGCCCCTGATTTAAAATCGACACCCACAGACACCGGACGGGAAGTTGCCTTTGCAGGCCGTTCTAATGCTGGAAAATCCAGTGCTTTAAACACATTAAGCCGGCAAAAATCACTGGCGAGAACCAGTAAAACTCCTGGGCGCACCCAGTTGCTTAATTTTTTCACTCTCAATGAACAACAACGCTTTGTTGATCTCCCTGGCTACGGTTATGCGAAAGTCCCTGAAAGGGTTAAGCGCCAATGGCATATGCTGATGGAAAACTATTTAAATGATCGCCAGTCGTTATATGGCATTATTCTAGTCATGGATATCCGTCACCCATTGACCGAGTTCGATTGGCAGATGATTGAGTGGTGTACACATAGCCAGAAACCGTTGCATATCCTGCTAACAAAAGCTGATAAACTCAACTATGGTGCCGCTAAAAACACCCTGCTAAAAGTACAGCGAGAATTAAAAGAACTGGAAACGCCTGTTTCTGTGCAATTATTTTCTGCTTTAAAACGTAGTGGTGTGGAAGAGATTCACCAGCTATTAGATAGCTGGTTTCAGGAAGCTGAGTAAGGCATATACTTATAAAACAACCTCCATCCCTTCCTGTGCAATGAATAACTCACAGCTAATCGACTGATTATTTGCCAGTATCTGCGTATATATTGCATCAAGAGCCGCATCCGTTCGGGTAGGCTCATGATGCGTAAAAAACAGTTTTTTTACCTTAGCCTTTGTTGCTAAAGCAATGGCCGCATTATAGGTACCATGCCCCCAGTTCTGTTTAAGCAGATACTCTTTGTCCGTAAAGGAGCTATCAATAATTAATGCATCAACGCCTTGTATCACGTCTATAAGCGACTCTACACCTTGATCTATTCTCTGCTGGCACTCTAAATACTCTTTATCATCAGGCGTATAATCATTAAGCGGTGGCTCATAATCACCGGTAAAAAAGAGCGATTTACCATCACACTTTATAAGGTACCCAAAATTAATGACCGGATGATTCAAAAGGATAGGCAAAATTGTTGCACCCGCAATTGCAAAAGTCTCCCCTACTCTCACCGTTTTATAATGAACATTCGCTTTTAATTCATTTTCAGCGATAGGAAAAAAAGAATGTTGCATTTGAACTTTCAAGGTACGCTCTATCCCCTCGCCAGTCTGTAAGTCTTGTCCGCCATAAATTGTTATCTTATTGCCAGTAAGATAAAAAGGCGTACAAAACGGCAATCCATGAATATGGTCCCAATGTGTATGGCTAATAAGGATATGCGCGTCTATAGGCATTTGCTGCAACAGCTCTTGCGTCAGTTGAAACAGCCCACTGCCCGCATCCAGAATAATCAGCTCATTATTATCCGTTCTTATTTCTATGCAAGTGGTATTACCACCATATTTAATGGTATCGGGACCTGGTGTAGGGATAGATCCACGCACCCCCCAAAACTTGAATTTCATCCGGTTTATGCTCCAATAAACTGATACATTTAACGCCCCACTTAAATTGCGAGCTATTCGGCTTTGCCATCCTTCCCGCAAAGCCAGCTATCTCTGGTGGATGCGCTATCGCTTACCCACCCTACCTTCCACTATTACCGGGCGGATAAAGAACCCACCCACGTCTTAGTTAATGCGCTTCATCCCAATTGATGCCCACACCAATATCGACCACTAAAGGCACATCCAATGTCACTGCCTCACTCATTAACTGCCGGATCTTCACACTATAATCTTCAACGTTAGATTCTGCAATTTCAAACACTAATTCATCATGCACCTGCATAATCATTTTTGCATCTATTTGTTCATCCTCTAACCAGGCATCCGCCGCAATCATTGCCAGCTTAATAATATCCGCCGCACTCCCCTGCATCGGTGCATTAATGGCGGTTCGCTCTGCATACTGCCGACGCGCTGCATTTTTAGAATGGATCTCTGGTAAGTATAGTCGTCTCCCCCATAAAGTTTCAACATACCCCTGTTGTTTTGCCAATTCACGGGTATCATCCATATACTTTTTAACGCCGGGATAGCGGGAAAAGTATAGATCAATATATTCCTGAGCCTGCTTACGCCCCAGCCCTAGCTGCTTTGCCAAGCCGAAAGCCGACATACCGTAAATCAAACCGAAATTAATTGCTTTTGCAGAACGGCGCAAATCTGTATTCACTTGATCCAGGCTAACGGAAAAAACCTCGGCAGCCGTTGCCCTATGAATATCCTCACCTTTAGAAAAAGCATCTAGCAAACCGGCATCACCGGACAAATGCGCCATAATCCGTAATTCGATTTGCGAATAATCAGCGGCCACAATTTTATAACCCTCCGGCGCAATAAACGCCTGACGAATTCTGCGCCCCTCTGCACTACGTACCGGAATATTCTGTAAATTAGGATGCGAGGAAGATAAGCGCCCCGTCGCGGCAACCGCCTGATGATATGAGGTATGCACACGCCCCGTCTTGCGACTCACCTGCATAGGCAACTTATCGGTATAGGTCGATTTCAGCTTACTCATACTACGGTGCTTTAAAATCAACTCAGGCAAAGGGTAATCTTCAGCCAGTTCCTGCAAAACAGATTCTGCTGTTGATGGCTGGCCTTTCGGGGTCTTCTTTAATACCGGAAGATTTAACTGGTCAAATAGAATGGCTTGAATTTGCTTAGGCGAAGCAATATTAAAGCTTTGCCCCGCCAGATCATGAGCCTGCTGCTCTATCGCCATAATATGGTTAGCCAGCTCCATACTTTGCTGCGCCAGCATATCGCCATCAATCAATACACCATTACGTTCCATGCGCGATAATACGCTCAATACCGGAATTTCCACTTTTTCATACAAATCAACCAAAGCCTGATGCTCTGCCAGTTTAGGAGCCAGAACCTCATGCAGCGCCAAAGTAATATCAGCATCTTCCGCCGCATATTGCGTTGCCTGCTCGACAGGCACCTCCGCAAAACCAATCTGCTTGGCTCCCTTCCCCGCAACATCTTCATAATGAATGGTTTCACGCTGAAGATAAGTTTTCGCCAGATCATCCATATTATGCTTAGTCAGCGTACTATTGATAACATACGACTCCAGCATCGTATCCTGCGCAATCCCCCGCAACTCAATTGCATAATTAGCCAGCACGTTAGCATCGTATTTCAGGTTTTGCCCTACTTTCGCCTGTTCAGGATCTTCTAATAAAGGTTTTAGTTTCTGTAAAACCTCATCACGCGGCAATTGCTCCGGCGCGCCAGGGTAATCATGTGCCAATGGCACATAAGCAGCCTCGCCCTGTTTCACCGCAAACGACACACCCACAATTTCCGCCAGATTATAATCAAGGCTGGTGGTTTCGGTATCAAAAGCAAACAATGCCGAATGCTTTAATTTATCCAGCCAATGATCAAACTGCTCCCAGCTAGACACCATTGTATAGTCTGTCTCGACAGTCTCAGCAATGACTTCCTCAGCTTCAGCTGGCGTTGCCACTGGCTGAACGGTAGACGCATTTTGTAACATTTTTGACCAGGCAGAAAAGCCCAATGCCGCAACCTGCGCCTGTAACTCCGAATGATCCACCTGATGACAGCGTAAATCTTCCATTGCGTACGGCAAACCCAGATCACACTTAATGGTGGTTAACTGCTTAGAGAGCGGCAACTGATCAAGACTAGCGCGTAGGTTTTCGCCGACTTTTCCCTTAATTTCATCAGCACAGTCGATCAGGTTATCCAAAGTCTGATATTTATTCAGCCATTTCGCCGCCGTTTTCGGCCCTACTTTTGCCACCCCCGGAATATTATCAGCACTATCGCCCATCAGAGCCAGGTAATCAATAATTTGCGCTGGCGTGACCCCAAATTTATCAAAAACGCCTTGCTCATCCAGGGTCGTATTCGACATGGTATTTTCTAAAGTCACCTGCTCGGTGACCAATTGCGCCATATCCTTATCGCCCGTCGAAATGACCACATTAAACCCCTGCTCAACCGCCACCTCCGCCAAAGCCCCTAAAACATCATCTGCTTCCACCCCAGACTCCATAATCAGCGGAAAGCCCATCGCTCGAATTAAATTATGCAGAGGCTCAATTTGCACCCGCAAATCATCCGGCATAGGCGGGCGGTGTGCCTTATATTCACTATAAAGCTCATTTCTAAAAGTCCCCCCTGGCGCATCAAATACCACGGTAAAATACTCGGTATTATGATCCTTCATCAGGCGGCGCAACATATTTGCCACCCCAAAAATCGCATTGGTAGGCAAGCCCTCGGCATTACTTAAAGGCGGCACAGCATGATAGGCACGAAACAGAAAGGACGAGCCGTCAATCAAAAGCAGTTTTTTTGGCATGAGTTTATAAATTATTCAGTGAATCAGTCGTCATTTCAGTTCCAGCCTTATTTTGCTGGGCAAGGTAAGAGCCCCCCACAACAAACGCCATCAACAGCACAAAAATAATGGAACTCATATATCTCACTTTCTTACTTGTTTTATAAACACTCATCAAACCCCCTTTAATTCACAATCAATGGCGCTAATTATCCCTGATTTATTAGCTAACTAAAAGCAAAGCCGCGTAATAAGTTGGGGAGCGGGTGGGGGGTGATTGTTTTTCTTGATATTGCAAATGGATATGTAGTGGTCTATGCTATGGAGAAACTGGTGAATTGTTTGTTATCTGCTAGAAATACAATTAATACAAAATTAATGATATGACGAAGATAGACTACGCTGAATCAGATATTCAGTACGAAAACAACTCTGATTATCGGCAAGAATTTGACCCTATAGCAACGCCAAGTATTCTTTCTGATCAAATACAATCAACTGTAGATTCTATTATATCCCAGTGCCAAGACGTTGACTGGAATGAGGACTTAATTACCTTTAAGATTGTAGCGAATTTAAGAGAAATTTTAGCTAATTATAAATTACCAGATATTGTGGATAATTATTCTGGTAATAAGTTTGACTTTGAGGCTTATAAATTAACGGGTAAAGCAGAACAGTCTCATGGTGATATTGCCGTTATTGTTACTCGAAAGTTTCTAGGAAATGATATTCCTATCTCAGGTGTTGCATTTTATGAAGCCAAGGCATCTAGTTTTGGATATAGACAATTCCCATCTTTTTGTATCCAGCAACTTCGTAGGCTAGTGACTCATACACCAAGGTTATCTTACTTAATATATAACAAGGAAAAACAAGCAATAGGTACTAGCGATTGGCCATTAACAGAAAGTGAATTTGATCGGCACCTTAGAACTCATAATGAAGGAGTTCATGCTGTAACTATTGACGCAAATTTTTTAAAGCAGTGTCGAAGTATTGAATATGCATCGTTAGTAGTTGGGCAGTCATTTGGTACTCACTTTGTGAACCAAGTACTTTCAGGTCGAGATTTAGATTATTCACGGTCTGTTGACCAAACAATACGTCGTTGGTTAAAACAAACTAGAAGAGCATCTCCTCTTGTTATTTCTGTATCAATATACGAAGAACAAAATGAACAATACTCAACTCAATTTGAGTTGCCAGGCTTTGAGAAAGTCCGATTTCCTAAAATAGGCTACTCTGATAAACATAAGTTGGATAAAATGTGATCAAATCAAAGGGGGCAGAGTCAATGCCAGTAAGTTAAGCATAATAGACTGATTTGGATACCTCAGGGTCAAAGTCATTGACTTTGAGAAATATAGAGGAAATCATTAACTCTGACCCTGAGGTACACTGTACATATCAAAGTACAACCCAATTGAACACCTATTGTTTCCACACGTGACCAAGGCATGCCAAAGCGTGATTTTAAAAAGTATTGAATTAGTCAATAATTTGATTGCCAAAACTAAAACTTCTACCGCCCTAAAAGTGGTAACCAACATCCTAAATAAAACGTCTGAAACGGGGCGTAAAGTGACGGATAATTTTAAGGAAAACATGCGGACTCAGCTTGATGAATACTTACCTCAATGGAACTATACCGCCACTTTTTGTGTCAACTGATTTGGGCGTTATTCTTTATGATAGAGCAATAGAAATATCTGATGAAATCTACAAAAGAATTAGAAAAGAAACTCTCTATTCTTGAAGAAGAGTGTGATTCCCTAAGAAAGCAAGTATCTGAACTATCTAAGATAAGAGATGACTTTAATTCATTTTTAGAAAATACATCGGATTTTATATATATTAAAGATATGGAGCATCGATTTACCGCTGTAAGTAGTGCTTTTTCTGAATTAACTAACCATAAAAGTAGGCATGATATAGTTGGAAAAACTGATTTTGATATATTTCCAGTAGAAGATGCAAAAACATATTTCAAAGAACAAAAAAAGGTGGTGGAGAAAGGAAGTGAATTAACAGGAATTGAAGAGCCCTACCATGACAAAGAAGGGAAACTTTGCTGGGTTAGCACAAGTAAAAGACCACTATACAACTCCAAAGGAGATATTGTTGGATTAATTGGCATTAGTAGAGATATAACAAAAACAAAAGGATTAGAGGAAAAGTTAAAGAAAAAAGCTCACTATGATGATTTAACAGAGCTATCCAATAGAGACCACTTTTTTCAAGAATCAGCATTAGTTTTAAGCCTGGCAGCAAGAATGAATTATACAGTAGGTTTATTTTTTATAGATCTAGATAAGTTTAAACCAGTAAATGATAGCTATGGCCATGAAGCGGGGGATTGTGTTTTACATGCCATAGCTAAACGACTAAATAGTATTTTACGTGGATCTGATGTTATTAGCAGGTTTGGTGGTGATGAATTTGTAATGCTGGCAATTGTTGAATCAGAACAAAATTTGAACGATATAGCTTTGAAAATTTTAGCAAATGTATGTATGCCTATTGCATTTAAAAGCCAAGAAATAAAGATAGGGTGTAGCATAGGCATTTCCCACTTTCCAGCACAAAGTGAGACTATAGAAGAATTAGTAAGGAAAGCAGATGATGCTATGTATAAAGCCAAAGCCACAGGAAAAAGTACATACCATATGTTTTGAAACAGGTTATTTCTGACCAATAGGGGACAAACTGAGGCTCCCCTAGTTTAACGGATACTTTAAAGATACCTCAGGGTCAGAGCTAATGATTTATGACCTTTTTCCACGAAATCAATTACTTTACCCCCTTTGACCTGCCTTTAATCTCTTATTTCTTTAATTTGCTTTTTTTCGATAGTTCGGTACGATGACTTTATGGTATTTACAATACCACTTTACATGGGCTTGGCTTTGTCATTCTCTCCTTTAAAGTCTCCTCTTTACCTTGGCGAGAATTTAACAAATCTTTTCGCTGGAACGGCAGAGCCTATTTGCATCGCACTAGTAGAGCCAGTGGTTTAATGTTAAATAATTAGTGGCAATGGGTATGAATAATTTTAACCTTGGTTTTGACAGCCAAACATCTGAATTGGATAACCAATCGCTTGAAGTAATCGGTACGATTCCAGACTGGTTGAGGGGGT
>DAOVWV010000055.1 GCA_030636485.1 Methyloprofundus sp. | reverse complement strand
TGGTGGTTTCGATGACCTACGCGCCTTGGATCTGAAAAGTGAGCTGGAGCCTTTATTGGCTAACCAATGATCAGAGGCTCAGCTTGACTGGGTAAGGTCGTCATTCCCGAAGTCTGTTATCGGGAATCTACTTTGAACATGGATTCCTGCTAACAGCATGCAGGAATGACGGCTTTTGCAGAGTTCAGATGCCAGTAGATAATGAGAAGTTACCATTAGTCTATATTTTTAATCACCTTGCGCAAACGCCGTGCTGCCATGGCAACAATAAACAGCACGAATGGAATCGCGATACCGGCAATCAGGTCAGGCTTAATCGCTATCATTTCCGCGCTTTTGATGGCCTTGGCGCCTGAATGAATCAGGCTGATAATATACGTGGTAATGGCAACAATCGACAAACCTTCAACCGTTTCCTGAAAACGTAGCTGGATTTTCGCGCGTAAATCCATTGAGGTGAGTAATGCCTGGTTTTGACGCTCTATGGAAATATCCACACGCGTACGCAACAACTGGCTGGCATTGCTAATCCTTTCCGAAAGCAGGCGAAAACGCTTGGATGTTGATTTACAAGAGCTGATAGCGGGCTGCATACGCTTGGTCAGAAATTCACCGATGGTCTGTATGCCTTGTATTTTTTGTTCGCGTATATCCACAATGCGCTGCTCTACAATTTTATAATAGGCTTCTGCGGCACCAAAACGGAATTGGCTATGTGAAATATGGCTTTCGACTTCAGCTGCAAGCCGTGTCATTTGGTCTAATAATAGCGCATCATTACAATCAGACTGTGCCATAGTCGTCGTTATCTTAGAGAGTCGCTGCTCGTAACCACTGACTTTGGGGGCAAGCTCCTGAGAAATGGGAAAGGCCAACAAAGCCATAACGCGATAGATCTCGATTTCAAAAAGCCGTTGCAGCAAACGCCCTGCCTGTTGTGACTGTAATTTTTTTTCAAATACCATAAACCGGCTAAAGCCATCATTATGAATGCGAAAATCGGTAAATGCGAGCGCATCCCCACCGGTCATTTTTGCACCGACAACGGTATTCCCCTCAAAATACTGGCTTATTTCCTCAGGATTCGGTGGCTGTTCACTTTCCGGCAGAATCACTGCATGTGCTGCAACAATCGTTTGTCCGACAAGTTTGTCTAGCCAGTCTATGGGGACAAAAGCCAATGCTGGCTTTGCATAAGGGTCGTTTATATCAACCGTATTAACATAAAAACAATAGGTGCTAAATTCACCATGTTGTTCCCAGTGAAAAAGAAAATTATCGAACCGAGTGATAAAGTGACTGGCATCAGGCGGTGGGGGGTTAATGGCAAAGCGTTGACATAAACTATTTAAATGCTCACGCTCTAGCGCCTTTTCCTGTTCATTCAGGGTTAATGCCAACAGGCTTGCGCTCACAGGCAGCCTTAAAGGAACGGGAGGGCGCGCATGTATCTCATTATGCAAGGAAAAGCGCTGGGTATGATTCTCAGGGATATTAAATAGCTTAGGCACGGTTCTGTTGGCTAAATAGGGTGGGCATCTCTTCATGCCCACCTTGTTGAAATAAATCGAGCTGGGTAGGCCGCATCAACTCCCCTTCATTGTTTAATTATTTAAAGGCTTTAAACCCTATATCCGTCCGGTAATAGACCTTATCCCAGCTTATTTTCCGGGTCAGTTGATAGGCTTTTTCCTGGGCTTGCTGAAGATTATCTCCCAGAGCGCAGGCACATAAAACCCGGCCACCGGCAGTCACGGTATGACCGTCCTTTTCTTGCGTACCGGCATGAAACACTTTGCTATCCCTACTCTCATCCGTCGGTAGTCCTGAAATAACATCGCCTTTGGCATAGCTGTCCGGATAACCACCCGCTGCTAAAACAACACCTAAGGCACTACGTTCGTCCCATTCTGTGCGGGTATCTGCTAGATCCTGAGTCAGTGCGGCCTCACAAAGTTCTACCAAATCGCTTTTTAAACGCATCATAATGGGCTGGGTTTCAGGGTCACCAAAACGGCAGTTATATTCTAAAACTTTTAGATGACCCTCTGATGAAATCATCAAGCCTGCATATAAAAAACCAGTATAAGGCATACCATCGTCGGCCATACCTTTTAAAGTCGGGTTAATGACTTCATCCATAACCCGCTGATGTATTTCATCAGTGACGATAGGAGCAGGAGAGTAGGCTCCCATACCGCCCGTATTCGGCCCTAGATCACCATTATCGCGTGCTTTATGGTCTTGTGAGCTGGCCATAGGCAAAGCCTGTTTTCCATCGGCAATCACAATAAAGCTGGCTTCTTCACCTGCCAGAAATTCTTCTATCACCACCCGGTTACCCGCTTCGCCAAAGCTATTGCCAGAGAGCATATCTTCAACAGCCGCTATGGCTTCACTCTCAGTCTGGGCAACGATAACACCTTTTCCCGCCGCCAAGCCATCAGCCTTAACCACGATAGGCGCACCTTTTTGCTGAATATACTCTATTGCCGCTTTTTCATCGGTAAAGGTTTGATATTCGGCAGTCGGAATATGATGCCGCGCCATAAAGTCTTTACAGAACTTTTTAGAGCCCTCAAGTTGTGCCGCTTTTGCACTGGGGCCAAAGCATTTTAGGCCAGCGTCTTGAAAGGCATCGACAATACCCGCCACCAGAGGCACTTCAGGGCCAATAATGGTGAGCCCGATATTTTCCTGCTGGGCAAAATCAACCAGCCCCGGTATATCTGTCACTGCAAGCGCAACATTCGTGAGCCTCTCTTCTAAAGCGGTTCCGGCATTGCCTGGGGCAACATAAACAGCTTGAACTTTAGGTGACTGGCTGGCTTTCCAGGCTAGGGCATGTTCACGGCCGCCACTACCGACTATAAGAATTTTCATAGATAATTTTTGAATTATATAGGCTGGACAACGCTGTTCTGCCTAGCTATCATTGCAACAACAAGGTGGGCAGAAAAGCCTTGCCCACCCTACGATTTTTTAATGTCTAAAATGACGCATCCCAGTAAAGACCATGGCGATATTATTCTCATCGGCTGCGGCAATCACTTCTGCATCACGCATCGAGCCACCCGGCTGAATCACTGCGGTAATGCCTGCTTCTGCCGCTGCATCCAGACCATCCCTGAAAGGGAAGAAAGCATCTGAAGCCATCACCGAACCTGGTACGCTCAAGCCTTCATCAGCCGCTTTGATACCTGCTATTCTGGCTGAGTAAACACGGCTCATTTGTCCGGCACCGACCCCGATAGTGCGTCCTTCCTTACAGTAAACGATGGCATTCGACTTAACGAATTTAGCCACTTTCCAGGCAAATAATAAATCTGCCATTTCTTGCTCTGTCGGCGTGCGCTTAGTGACGACTTTCACTTCTGCTGCGCTAATCATGCCAAAATCTTTATCCTGCACCAATAGCCCACCAGAGACACGCTTGTAATCTAGGCTAGGCTTATGTCCACTGCTCCACAACCCACACTCAAGTACGCGAATATTTTTCTTTTCTGCGAGTACGGCTTGCGCTTCTGCACTGATAGTGGGGGCGATAATGACTTCTACAAATTGACGCGCAATGATTTCGCTTGCAGTCTGCTTATCGAGTTCACGATTAAACGCGATAATGCCACCAAAAGAGGAAGTGGGATCCGTTGCATAGGCTAAATCGTATGCGTCTAAAATTGTATCTGCCTGCGCTACACCACAAGGGTTGGCATGCTTAACAATCACACAGGTAGGCTGGTCTTCAAAAGACTTTACACACTCTAAAGCGGCATCGGTATCAGCGATATTATTATAGGAAAGTTCTTTTCCCTGTAATTGTTTTGCAGCAGCGATGGTACCTGCCGCAGGCGACTTTTCCTGATAGAATGCGGCATTCTGGTGTGGGTTTTCACCGTAACGCATACTTTGAATTTTGTTAAATTGTAAATTAAGCGTTGCCGGGAATGCCTGCTGATTTACTTTGCCCAAATACTGCGCAATAGCGGTATCGTAATTTGCAGTATGTTCAAAGCTCTTTAATGCCAGATTAAAGCGGGTTTGTTGGGTAAGCTGGTTTTCATTATTAACCAGTTCATTTAACACCTCGGCATAATCACTAGGGTCAACCACAATAGCGACATCATTGTGATTTTTAGCCGCGCCACGAATCATGCTAGGACCGCCTATATCTATGTTTTCGATAGCCGTTGCTAAATCACAATCAGGTTTGGCAATGGTTTCTTCGAAAGGATAAAGATTGACCACCACCATATCAATGGCATCTATTCCAGCTTCGCTCATGACCTCATCGTCTATGCCGCGTCGCCCGAGTATACCGCCATGAATTTTAGGGTGTAAGGTTTTCACACGGCCATCCATCATCTCAGGAAAACCCGTGTAATCCGAAACTTCGGTCACATTAATATCATTGTCAGCTAATAATTTAGCCGTTCCACCGGTTGATAGCAGCTCTATGCCTAGCTGATCTAATTCGCGGCAAAAATCAAGAATACCGGTTTTATTGGAAACGCTGACTAAGGCGCGGTTAACTTTTTTTTTCATGAAAATCTCTATGACTAAAATGTTTTATGATGTCTTGACTGGTTTAGCTTAAGTCGTATAGTTCTAGCTTTTTACGTAGTGTACTACGACTAATGCCAAGAATCTGTGCGGCTTTGCTCTGGTTAAACCCTGAATGTTGCAAAGCTGCTTCAAATAATGGCTTTTCAACTTCGGCAAGTACCATGGCATATAAGCCAGTGGTATCGGTACCATCAAGTTGTGTTAAATAATGTTTAACTGCAACCTTTACCTGTGTGGATAAAGGGGAAGAGTTTGGAATCTTAGCGGAGGTCATTGTATCAATACTAGAATGCTGTATTTGCATGTGTCAATGGCATAGTGTTATCGAAAAGTTCAAATGCAGAGCTAACGAGAGATAGCTGTACTGCGGGGGAATCAGTTTGGTATATTTTGCTTTTTACCTGTGCTGGTAAAGAGCCTAAATGATCGAAATACCAGCCTATATGCTTACGTGCTATTCTAACACCATTAAGATCACCATAAAACTGATACAATTCTTCCAGGTGCTGTTGTAAAGTACCTTGTATCTTAGCTAAATCAGCCTGAAGCATACGTTCACCTGTTGTTATAAAATGTTGAATTTCTTCAAAAAACCAAGGGCGACCTTGTGCTGCACGCCCCATCATGATGGCATCTGCCCCAGTATAGGATAAAACATATTGTGCCTTTTCCACTGAATCAATATCACCATTGGCAATCACCGGAATGGCAACCGCCTGTTTTACCTGCTTAATCGTCTCATATTCGGCTTCACCTTTAAATGCACAGGCACGTGTACGCCCATGAACAGTGAGTGCGGCAATACCTGACTGCTCCGCGATCTTGGCAATGTTAACAGCATTGCGATTATCTTTATCCCAGCCCGTCCGGATTTTTAAGCTAACCGGAATATTGACCGCCTCTACCACGCTATCAAGAATACCTTTTACCAAATCTTCGTCACGCAGTAGCGCTGAACCCGCAGCGACTGAGCAGACTTTTTTAGCAGGACAACCCATATTGATATCAATGATCTGCGCACCACGCTGTTCATTGAACTGTGCAGCGTCAGCCATTTGTACCGGGCTTGTTCCCAGAATCTGTACTGCACGGAGACCCGTTTCACCACTATGATCCGCTTTTAATAAGGTACGCTTATGCTGACGTAACGCAGGATTGGATGCCACCATTTCCGACACCGCAAGCCCCGCCCCAAACTGCTTGCATAAGTTCCTATAGGGGCGATCTGTAATCCCCGCCATGGGTGCTAAAACAAGATTATTACTGAGCTGATAAGGGCCTATCTTCATTTTTTTTTACTGGCGATAAAATCGGTGAGGGCTGAACATCATACAGTAAAAAAATATTGGTGGTTATAAACTTTTTGATGAGTGCCTATTATAATTTTTCGCAAACACTTATTTTTTATTCTCATAAAATTAGGTAAAGCGTATGCCACTAATGATGCCAGCCTAAGCCTGATGCCATAAGGGCACTTTACCCTGCTGAGCCGTATATTGCTGATAATATAATTTCACCAACTCCGGCGTGTATTCACGTTCTAGGCGGCGCATAGAGAAGTGAGCATCGGCAAGCTCTTGAAAATAACCAATGAATAAAAGATTAATACCCGCGCCACCCACTGCACCTATAATGGGAACACTCTGTGCCGCCAACTTTTCGGAAAGCGGAATGCTAAACCGGCTTGCTATTTGGTTAATGGCTTTACTGACCAGTGGACTGCCCTTTTTGCTAAGTGCCGGTGTTGCCAATTGAGCACTTGCATCAGCCAGCACTTTGGCAAGCAGGGACCGAATCGCATAATAACCGGTTTCTGAGCCATGCTTCACATTATCACTTAATGCAAAGACTTCCAGGCAAGCCATTTTTGTATTGGCATGACTGAGATTTTCACCATGATAACGGGCGATATCCGCTATTGAACGTAACATAATCGTCGTTGATATGGGTAATTCAATAGTGATTGCCGTTAGTCCAAAAGCACCGCCAATCGCCCCACTTAGCCCAGCGAAGAATTTATGGGTTTTATTGAAGGGTACGCTACTTTTACGGGAGCTTAAAGTAAAAATAGCACCTTCAAGTGATTTCTCCAGTGCTGTACGGGTAATATCATTCAATGACAGTGCAACTTGTGCAGGTAAAATAGCCAGCGTCTTCTCAACTGTTCCCCCCACGGATTTAGTCACTCTTGAGCTAAAGCTAGGGTTCTCCAGAACATCGGCTGCCTGACGTAATATAATTAAATCGTTCGCTGTAAGTTTCATGACAATTAAAAGCAAAGCATACAAACCACAATAGTTTATTTCATGCGGGTTACCTTAGCAATCAAATTCAATAATATCCTTAGCCACTGCCACCCCTTTGAGGAACGGCAGTGCGGTACTTCACACATTCACGGGTACGGCTCAATAGCGAGCGACAACGACCGATAAAAGAACAGTAAAAACAGTCAGATAACATGCTACATACCTGTTTCCCTAATACGCCCGCGAAGCAAAAACCCTACATCATGCTTTCAGCTATTATTAACCTCCCGTTCCTTAACAGGTGTATCGCTTTCGCTATTGCATTACCAACAACGCTATCGGTAGCACTGATGCTAATATCTACGGCTGCTCCCACGCCCGTTATTTAAGCCCAGTGTGCAGCAAAGACAGTGCAAGTTAATTCGGAATATTGCTAACAGCAAGCAGTATAAATATATTTTTTATACTCGTTGCGTACTGCATTTATACAGACAAGCGGAATTAGCTAAATAATGAACAAATAAGAACGGGCATAAATAAATGTAGTTCTTTGCTGCATTTTTTAGGATAATGATCAGTTGAAATGATTTTGGATGCTGTTATAAGCGTATTTAATTTGGGATTAGATAGGCAGACCGGCTTAATATTGAGTTCTAATACTGACTATGTTTGATAATTTAACCGACCGTTTAGGTAAAACCTTAAAAAATCTCCGGGGCCAGGGCCGCCTGACGGAAGAGAATATTAAAGATGCAATGCGGGAAGTGCGCATGGCATTATTGGAGGCCGATGTTGCGCTTCCGGTAGTGACTGCATTTATTGATAATGTCAAGGAACGCGCCTTAGGGCAGGAAGTTCAAGAAAGCCTTTCACCAGGACAGTCACTGATTAAAGTGGTTCAGGCTGAACTTGAAAATGTGATGGGTAAGCAGAACGAGGAACTTGATTTAAAGGCAAATCCTCCTGCCATTATCTTAATGGCAGGCCTGCAAGGGGCGGGAAAAACAACAACGGTGGCCAAGCTAGGCCGCTGGCTACAAGAAACCAAAAAGAAATCAGTCGGAGTTGTTAGTGCCGATATTTACCGTCCAGCGGCGATCAAACAATTAGAAACGCTTGCGAATGATGTATCACTGACTTTTTTCGATACCGATATCACTCAAAGTGCCGCTGAGATTGCAAACAATGCAATAGAGCAGGCAAAAAAGCAATTCCTCGATGTCGTTATTGT
>DAOVWV010000287.1 GCA_030636485.1 Methyloprofundus sp. | reverse complement strand
GCATACATGGACTCATGACAAAAAACCACAAACTGATCATATCAATCGAGAGGAAGTGGAACTATGCGCTAAATGTCATTCCAGGCGCTCACAATTAGATGACTTCTTTGTTCCAGGAAATAATTTTACAGACCATTATTTACCTTCAGTATTAAACGAATCACTGTATTATCCCGATGTGAAAATTAAGGATGAAGTGTATGTATATGGCTCTTTTAAACAAAGCCGCATGTATCAGGCAGGCGTAACGTGTAGTGATTGTCATAACCCGCATACCCTGAAATTGAAGGCCAAGGGCGATGCCGTTTGTCAGCAATGCCATATAGCGACAGACTATGCCACGCCAAAACACCATTTTCATGCTGCAAATAGCCAAGGTGCGAGTTGTATTGCGTGCCATATGCCTGCAAAAACCTATATGGGTGTTGATGAGCGTAATGATCATAGCTTCCGGATTCCACGCCCTGACTTATCAGCAAAGCTAGCAACACCTAATGCCTGTACTTTATGTCATAAAGATAAAAAATCTCCATGGGCGGCAGCTGCAATTAAAAAGTGGTATGCTAAAACACCCAAAGGCTATCAACAATTTGGCGCGGCATTACAGGCACTTGAGCAGCAAAAAACCGATGCTTTGACATTAAGTTATAACCTATTAATGACTGATGCACCGGCGATAGCCAAAGCAAGTGTTGTGGGGTATTTAGGCCATTATCCATCAAGGCAAACCTTAATGACGGCATTGCAAATGTTGCGCTCTAAAGATACCGGTACACGACATCAGGCATTATTGGCTTTGCAAGCCTTTCCTCTTGATCAGAGCATTACACAAATTTATGCCGCATTGAATGACCCCGTTAAAATAGTCCGTATTGAAGCGGCCAATATCTTAGCGGCTATACCGCGTGGTTCTTTGGAAAAACCGCAACGAGAGTTAATAGATAAGGTGACTGAAGAATATCGTCAAAGTTTATTATTTGTTGCCGAACGCCCAGAGGCACAATTATCCCTAGCACGCTTATATGCCCAATTAGGCCAACTGCAACTCGCGGAACAGGCTTTTAAAGAGGCATTAAGATTACAGCCACAGTTTGTGCCTGCCTATATTAATTATGCCCATTATTTACAACAGCAGAAACAGGAAACGGCTGCTTTTGAGTTATTAAGCAAAGGTATCAAGCTTACTCAGGGTGCGGCCGTCTATCATGCTATGGGCTTGTGGTATATTCGCCATAGTGAAAAAGATAAAGCCCTTAAGCAATTAAAAATTGCCGCTGAATTAGCCCCTGATACGACAAGGTACACTTATGTGTATGCCGTTGCCGTTGCAGAAAAATCACCACAACAGGCGATTGAAATATTGCAAGGCGCATTAAAAAAACATGCCGGTAATCCAGACCTGCTCATGGCACTCGCGAGTTATTATCAACAACTAGGCGATGAGTTTAATGCACAGAAATATCATCAAAAAATGAATGCTGTTATGCAGATTCAAGCTAATTTTCCACCTTAATAACTCAACCAATGCTCAATTCAACTTTTTATTTTATTTATTCGCCTTGTGTCGAGCCAGACCTAGAATCTGTCTTGCAGCATACGCTGATGACTGAACAGGGCATCCAGTTACGTAAAATAAAACTGGCTGATTTAAAAGCGTTACACGTTGCCGAAAGTATCACCCATGCATTGGTATGGGTGGAGGAAAAGGATTTAGAGCAAGTTTTGTCAATGGCATTAAATAAGCAACTCTCCTTAGGTTTTTTACCTGTACATCATCAAGAAGAGAGTATTTTTTATAAAAGTCTGGGATTAAACACTCAATTGGATACGTGCCTGGAAATAGCGCTGCAAAATGACCCTATCTGCATCGATTTAATTACCTGCAATGATATCATTATCACCAGCGGTATAAGCATGATGAACCAGGCTGTCATGTCTGAATTTATCAATAACCCGAGTGATGATAATCTTTGGCACAGAAGCCGGTTTAAAATTAAACGTTTTATTCATGCTTTTGCATTAAAGCCTTACCCAGTGACGCTAATGACGGCCAAAGGCAAGCAGGTTTCAACCGCTATAACAGGCTTGGCATTACTGGATTTTGAAAAATTTATGCCAATGGCTAATTTGTTTGGCTCCTCGGTGTCATTACGCGACCAGCACGTCTCCGTTGCTTTATTCGCCCCGCAGTCAATTTTGGGGTATTTAAGGATGGGCTCCAGCCCCTTTATTAAGAATGCCAAAAAAATTCCTGCAAATCTAGGCTATATTCGCTCGACTTCCTTAGTGATTACTTCGCCAGTAGAGTTACAATATTATGTCAATGATGAAAAACTGATCAGTAAAGAATTATGTATTCAGAGCCTGGCGCAAGGCGTTAACATTACTGTCAGTAAAAAATTTAAAGAGGCACAGTACTTAACGGATAATAAAGAAAGCGTCAGTTGCGAACAGTTGCCACAGAGTGAAGCAAAGATTAAATACCTGCAAAAAGCATTGCCTTTTTTTCCTCATGCTCAGGAGTCAGATTTTAAAGACCTGTTTTTGGCATTAAAGGAAAATTCCAAAACCACCAGCACTTACCTATTGCTCATGGTGTTAAGTACCATGCTGGCGACTTTGGGGCTGTTTTTAAATAGCCCTGCTGTGGTGATTGGTGCGATGGTGCTTGCACCGTTAATGGCTCCCATTATTTCCTTGGCCATGGGCTTACAGCGTTCAGATATAGCCTTAAGCAAACAGGCATTTTCCACCGTACTAACAGGCACATTGATTGCTTTGGCTTTATCCGCAACAATGGCTTATATATTCCCTGTACACAGTGTCACTGATGAAATTCAAGGCCGCTTGAACCCGTCTATTCTGGACTTATTAGTCGCTGTTTTATCAGGTGTGGCAGGAGCCTTCGCCAATTCCCGGGAAAATATAGCTAAAAGCCTGCCAGGCGTGGCTATTGCAGTAGCGTTAGTGCCTCCTCTATGTGTTGCAGGCATAGGCTTAGGCTGGATGAATCTGGACGTTTTTCTAGGCGCGATGCTGTTATACATTACCAATCTGGCGGGCATTATTCTGGCGGCTGGGCTGTCATTTATGGTGATAGGCTTTGCCCCCTTTGCACGCGCTAAAAAAGGTATCTTATTATCCGCCTTTTTTGTCTCCATCATCTCAGTGCCATTAGTGATTTCCTTTCAGAATATGCAGAAAATTGACACGCTCAAGCAACGTATCAGTAGTGAAAATTACAGGGTTCTCGGGGAAAACGTGAAATTACGCCATGTAAAAGTACACCTGGGGAAACCCATGGTCATAACGGCAGACTTACTTGTCAGAGCTATCCCAAATGCGGACATCATTAATGATTTAGAACGCCAATTAACAGTCAAGTTACAGCAACCGTTGCATTTTGATTTTTCGATCCATATCGTGGATGAAGTATTTGCAGAGAGAACCCGTAGCAATAGTTAATTTTTATTTACTGGACAGTCACTAGTCAGTCAGGTATCTTTACTGCTTTT
>DAOVWV010000011.1 GCA_030636485.1 Methyloprofundus sp. | reverse complement strand
TCACGGCTGGGAACGATAAACGAGCCGGTTTTCTGGCCTTTACCATAGAGTTCTATGGTAAACATGCCTTTAGGGTACATATAGCCAGGCAGGCCATGAATCATAAATTGGTGGCGAATATCATCTTCATTGATAAAGGTGACGTTGACACGGGCGCAGGGGGGCACTTGCCAGTCGCGCTTATCATAAGTGAACATTTTACCGGCATAGTCTTTGGCAAACTTTTTTCCACCGCGGATGGTGATATTGACATCTTCAGAAACTTCTTTGCAATCTTTGGGGAGTGTGTCTGGGGTGTGATTCATAATCATACCCTTTTCATCCATGATCATACCGCCGTGATTCATTGCGGCATAGACAGGCGTGGCTAAAAGATAAAAGCATAGCAATAAGAGGGAGTTTTTCATGAGTCAGCCTTGTTTAAACCGCGAATAATAAAAAGTATCAGCCCAATGCTAAGACCCACTAATAAACCAAACAAAATAATGCGCAGATAATCCGGAGCCAGCCTTCCGGCTTCCCGTTTTCCCCAGAGTGGCCGCTGTTTAGCGTAGTAACTGTTGGTTAATACATCATCCAAAGCATCTTCACGCAGTACGGTGGGCATACCTTGTTCACTGAGCATGCTCTCATAAACCAGTAAGGCAATATTTCCTCCGGGGCTTATGCCGTCGTTGGCAACGGCCATTTCTACGTGGTCATGAAATAACCAGACTCCCTCGCCATAGCTGTGCAAACCATCGTTGGTGGTTTGTAAATGCAGGTCTATACGTTGCGCAGCGGATAAGCTATAAACATCACGGGTAATTTGTGCCGCTGGGTTTTGTGCGACACCATCATAATCGGTAATGGTCGCTTTATGGCCGTGTATATGGACGGCAATATGACTATGCTGGGTATTGGCTATGCGTAGTTTAATATCTTCGTCAGGCTTGGCAATCACCAGGGCATCGCGCAAAGTGTATGGGAAAGAGTGTCCATTGAGCATAAAATAATTTTCATTCGATTCACTCATATTATAAACGCGGTGCATTTGCTTTGAAATTTCGCGTATATCATTGGATTGCTGGATGGTTTTTGCCAGATTTTTATCAATGGATTGATAATGCAGGTCATATTCGCGGTCAAATTTTTCTTTTATGGCAACCGAAGAATGGCGCACATGCCCTGCACCGACATTAAAGGTTTGCACCCAGTTGTTGGGTTTGTTTTCTTCGACGACAAACATGCCATTTAGCCCCATCATTAGATGCTTGTCCGTTTGTACGTGACAGTGATAAAGCATGGTGCCAGCATGACGTGGCTGTAATTCATAGGTGCGTGTTGAGCCGGGCATCACGGGCTTTTCACCGGTGACGGGAACGCCATCATTATCCCCGCCGGTTGAGGTTTTAAACGCATGGTCTACACCGTGAAAATGCAGGGTGTGAGGGAAGTAATGGGTGTTTTCCAGAGTAATATAGACTTTGTCGCCTTGTTCTACGCGGATCACAGGGGAGGGTGCGCGTAAGATGGCATTGGCTTTTTGAGAGCGGAAATTTTTGACACTCATGCCGCGTAATTTGGGTGAAAAAGCCCACATACCGGGTTGTATTCCCGGGGCAATGTCGTAGGTAGGGAAGACACCTGTGCTATCGGGTGTTGCACCATTTAATTCGAGTACTTCCAGCTTGATACGGATAATATCCGGATCGCCATCGCCATCCAGATCATCACTTTTTGTTAACGCATCTTCGGCTATACGGCTCTGCATCATTGTCCGCATGGAAATATTATTCATACCCAGCACAAAGGATGCGATATTGTAGGGGTTGTCGGGTTCACAAAGCCGGGATTCTGCTATTTTAACACCATCAATGATTTGTGCCGCCCGCCATTCAGGGTGTAGGTCTATGCAGGGCTTGTCGATTTTGAGTGCCTGGCTAAGCTGGGGTTGTTGTCCCGCTGGTAAATTGATACCTGCCGCACGTTGAAAAAAATCAGGAAAGAGCCATATGCTGAGGGCAATCAGAATAACAACAACAGGTATAAGGCGGTAATATAAAATTTTGTTGGGCATAGTAAGACTGGCAAGAATAAAAAGGGGCGTTAATAAACGGATATTAAAGCATTAAAGTGTAAGCATCCCTGCCTAGTCTGAAGAGTGTAAGCTCTCATTATTCACGGGTAAATGCAGGTGAAAAGGTCGTCATTCCCGAAGTTTACCCAGTCAAGCGTGGGCACAAGCATTTATCGGGAATCTACATTGAACATAGATTCCTGCTAACAGCATGCAGGAATGACGACTTTTTGTATCGTTCAGATGCCATTGGATAATGAGAAGTGACTGAATAGTATATTAACCGACTATAATACCACGCTTTTATTGATAAAGTTCAGCTGGCTGTGTGGAGTATATGATAATGATGACAGCGGTTTATGACATACTCTCTGGGCTAAGCTGCTGGAGTAGAAAATTAACCATAAAGGCAATCAGTAATAGCACGATACCTAATGCCAGGCCAAGCTCAAAATTGCCTTTACTGGTCTCTAAGGCAATTGCCGTGGTCATGGTGCGTGTCGTGCCATGTATATTTCCCCCCAGCATCATTGCCGCTCCCACTTCGCCAATGGCGCGACCAAAGCCGGTAATCACGGCAGCCAGTACCACATAACGCAATTCTTTCAGTAACGGTATGATTAACTGGGCTTGTGTTGCCCCCATTGATTTTAATGTCGGTAGTAACCGACTGTCGGCTGATAAGACGGCAACGACCGTCATATTAATAATGATAGGCAGTATTAAACTGGCCTCTCCTATAATGACGGCGGTTTCTGTGTACAGCAGGCCATAGTCACCTAATAGGCCACGGCGACTTAGCAGGCCAAAGAAAATAAGCCCAATCATCACAGTGGGCATTGCCATCAAGGTATTAAGGCATTGCAATAATAGTCTTTTGCCGATGAATGAGTTGACTGCAATGATTATGCCTATAGGGATTGCAATAGCGGCAGCGAGGAGTGTTGCAATCAGTGCTATTTTGAGTGATGTCCAGACGATCAGGTAGATTTCTGGGTTAAACTGCAATAATAGCTTTAGGGCTGCAAGGGTAGACTCAGTAAAATAATCCACGCACTTATGGCTGTTCCGAGCGTTGCCAGTGTCCTGATTTGCCGCCAGATTTTTCGGCTAGTTGTACCTTATTAATGCTCATGCCGCGATCAACGGCTTTACACATATCATAGATAGTGAGTAAGGCGATTTGTGTTGCGGTGAGTGCTTCCATTTCGACACCTGTCTGGCCATTGGTTTTGACGGTGGTCTGGCAGTGGATACGGTTGTTTGTTGTATCTGTTGTAAAGTTTAGCTCTACATGGGTTATGGGCAAGGGGTGGCATAGGGGGATTAAATCAGCGGTTCGTTTGCTGGCCATAATGCCCGCTATGCGGGCAATGGACAATACGTCGCCTTTTTTATGCCCGCCGTCGATAATTAATGCCAGGGTGCTCGGTAGCATTTCGATATAACCGGTGGTCACAGCGGTTCGTTGGGTGATGGCTTTTTCGCCTACATCAACCATATGGGCTTCACCTGATTGATTGAAGTGTGTTAACTTTGTCATTGATTATTGTGTTGTTTAGATAAAAGAGCGTTATAGATTTTCAGAAAAATAATGTCACGGATACCATCCCTCAAAGGGATGTTATCCGTTATGTAAATGGAATTTATTTAGCTGAGAAATCATATTATCTGTATATTATCTATTTTTTTAGTGTATGAGTGAATGGCTGTGGCGATAAAAATACGTTATTTTGCAAGTTTGAAAGAAAGCTTGGGGCGTGAGGGCGATACCTTGGAGTTTGAGCAGGCACTTAATGTTGCCGAGGTTTGGGCGAGGGTGGTGCCTGCACAGGCTATGCCGGAAAATACCCTGGCGGCCGTTAATATGGAATATGTTGATATGGCGCACCCAGTGCTTGATGGGGATGAACTGGCATTTTTTCCGCCTGTCACGGGAGGTTGAGATGATTAAAATAGTCCCCGCTGAATTCGATCCGTTTGCAGAGGTGCAGGCGTATCAAGCGCAGCAAGCTGCTTTGGCGGGTAAATATGGCGCGACCAATCTATTTATCGGTACCATGCGGGATTTTAATGCCGGGGATAAGGTGAAAGGAATGACGCTGGAGCATTACCCGGGGATGACAGAAAAACAGCTGGAGCGGGTTGTGACTGAGGCAGAGCAACGGTGGGCTATGCTGGATTCATTAGTGATTCACCGGGTGGGTGATGTCTATCCGGATGATGTATTGGTGCTGGTTGCTATCTGGTCAGTGCATCGTGGGGATGCCTTTGATGCCAGTCGATTTATCATGGAAGAGTTAAAATCGAAGGTGCCTTTCTGGAAGAAAGAGATACTGGTCGATGATAACAGTCGCTGGGTGGCGAAAAATAGTGATGGGTATTTGTAAGGAAGACGTGGGGATGCTTAGTTGAGGCATGGGTGATTCACCCATGCCTCGTAAGGTGCTAATTTTCCAGTAATTGCTTTAGCTCATCAATAAAGGCCTGCTGCTGCTCAGGCTTGATCAGCTGTTGATCTTGTGTGCTGAGAAAAAACATATCTTCAGTGCGGCTGCCTATGGTGCTAATTTTCGCATTGAGAATATTAAAATGATGCTTGCGAAAAAGCTGCCCCACTTTTGATAACAGGCCTGGATGGTCGGTGGTGATTAGCTGTAGGATGTTGTAGCGGTTTTGTGGGTCGGGATGAAAAGACGCTTTAGTGCGGATAGGGAAATGCTCCGCCTGGCGTGATTGCTGGTTCATGTTTTGCGGCGGTGTGGCTGATTGTGCCT
The DNA here is from genome assembly GCA_030636485.1 of Methyloprofundus sp. Taxonomy (GTDB): domain Bacteria; phylum Pseudomonadota; class Gammaproteobacteria; order Methylococcales; family Methylomonadaceae; genus Methyloprofundus. The sequence goes on along the minus strand of DAOVWV010000011.1, from coordinate 9,006 downwards.
GTAGTTGCTGTTTAATGGTGGAGCAAATATGTAGCTCCCTGCGTAGATCACTAATGGGTTCGCCAGATTGCTCCAGAACTTGAAAACTATTCAGGATATACTGATTTGGCGAAGTGATAATTCTTGCATCCAGAATGTTCAGCCCTAGTTTATCCAGTGCGGCGGTGGTACGAGAGAATATAAAGTCTTCTTGTTGGTGGTGTGCATAGATAAATACTTCTGCGCTACCGCGTTGATTTTGAGGGCGTAACAGAATAAGAGGTAAATCTGCCTCATTGAAATTGTTAATGGCAATGGTGTGCCAGATGATTTCATCAGGATAATAACGTAGGAAATAATCGGGGCTGATATATTGCCATGTCTTTTCTATGCTGGCCTCGGATAGTCCTTTTTTAATCAGCTCTTTGTATGCTTCGGCTTTGGTTTCCTGAATGGTATCTTGCTGTTTGATCGGGTTTTGCAGGCCGCGTCTCAATGCATTGAGTGTTGCAATATACAGCTCTTTCAGTAAAGAATCTTTCCATGATGTCCAGAGTTTAGGGTTGGTCGCGCGAATATCGGCAACGGTGAGTAGGTATAGATAGTTCAGATATTCTGGCTTGCCCACTTTTTCGGCAAATTCATGGATGACATCGGGGTCACTGATGTCTTTTCGTTGTGCCGTCATCGACATTTCCAGATGATTTTTGACTAGCCAGCAAATCAGTTTGGTATCACGTTCTGACATTTTATGATCCACACAGAACTGTTGTACGATGACCGCGCCGAGGTCGGCATGATTGCCTTTTTTTCCTTTGGCTATATCGTGAAATAAACCAGCGATATATAAAACATGGGGCTTGGGAATCAATAGGAAAATATCATTGCAAAACGGCAGTTCTTTATTGTGTTTTGTCAGTGCAAAACGGCGTAAATTACGGATGACAAACAGCGTGTGTTCGTCAACAGTATAAATATGAAAAAGATCGTATTGCATACGTGCAACGATATTATCAAAACTGGGCAAATAGGCGGCTAACACGCCATAACGGTTCATATGACGTAGCACGTGGGTAATGCCGCGTGGCTGGCGTAATATATCAATGAATAACTGGCGGACGGCGGGATCCTGGCGAAAGCTGTCATCAATCAGATGTAGATTACTGCGAATAAGCCGGATGGTGGTTGCTCTAATGCCTTTGAGTGCAGGGATTTTTTGCAGTAATAAAAAGATTTCCAGTAATGCGCGTGGCTGTGTTTGAAAGACATTAACGCTTCTGGCGGCAATATAACCTGCAATGCTGTCAAAATTATTGTTGATGACTTGTGCCTTATAGGTTTTGCCATCATGTGGCAGGCAGTGTTCGTTAAAGTCTTGCAGCAGTGTTTCGTTAAGGCGTTCCAGTTGCATCACGGTTTTAAAATAGTGTTGCATAAACTGTTCTACGCCCGCATTGTCCTGCGCTTCTGTAAAGCCAAAAAGTGTGGCTATATCGCGTTGAAAATCAAATAATAACCGGTCTTCGCAACGCCCTGTCTGCAAATGCAGTGCGTAACGGATTTTCCATAATAATGCCTGTGCTGCAAGTAATTCTGCATATTCGCTCTGGGGCAGGAAGTCGTATTTGGTCAGTTCGGCCAGGCTGGCGCATTGATAATGATGCTTAAAGACCCAGGATAGAATTTGCAGATCCCTTAAGCCACCTGGGCTTTCTTTGATATTGGGTTCCAGGTTAAAGGCGGTATTATGGAATTTCTTGTAGCGCAAGTGTTGCTCTGCAATCTTGGCGTTATAAAAATCTTCAGAAGACCATGATTTCCTGCTTGCTATTTTGTCGTTTAAGTCGCTGGTCAGGGCGTTGTTACCAACAAGGTGGCGGGATTCCATCAGGCTGGTGTAGATGGTCTGGTCTTCATCGGTCGCTTGCAGGCACTCGGTAGTGCTGCGTACACTCAGCCCGAGCTTTAATCCGGTATCCCATAGGAAGGTGCAGAAATCCCCGAGTTGCTGTTTGTCCTCTTCCTGGGTGTCATCGTGATATAGCACCAGAATATCAATGTCTGAATAGGGGAACATCTCCTGTCGTCCATAGCCACCCACAGCGATTAAGGCGAAGTGCTCGGTATTATGAGTGATAAACTGGTTCCAGATGACATCCAGTAGTTTGTCGGTGAATTGTGATTTGGCGAGTAAAAATTCCTGGACTGGTTTGTGCGGGGAAAATATCTCTTTAAGATACTGGTTGTAATGCTTTATCGTTTGTTTGATTTCTTTGGCGGCGACCGGTTTCTGAGTCTCTATGTTATTCATTGTTCTTCCTGGCGCAGGGTAAGAATTTCATACCCGGTTGGGGTGACAAGAATGGTGTGTTCCCATTGTGCTGAGAGTGAGCGGTCTTTAGTGATGGCTGTCCATTTATCTTTTAATACTTTAATATGGCGTTTGCCGATATTAATCATGGGTTCGATAGTGAGTATCATGCCTGCTTGTAAAGCAGGGCCTTCGCCGGGCTTGCCGTAATGCAGTACCTGCGGTTCTTCATGAAATTTTTTGCCTATCCCATGACCACAGAATTCGCGCACGACGGAATAGCGTTTGGATTCGGCATGTTTTTGTATTGCATAGCCAATATCACCGAGGGTACAGCCTGGTTTGACCTGCTCAATGGCGAGCATCAGGCACTCCTGAGTGATAACGCATAGGCGTTTCGCATGGGGTGTTACTTCACCCACATAGAACATTTTGCTGGTATCGCCATGATAATCGTCTTTAATGACGGTAATATCAACATTGATGATGTCGCCTTTTTTGAGCTTTTTATCATTGGGAATGCCATGACAAATGGTGTAATTGACGGAAGTGCAGATTGATTTTGGAAAACCTTTGTAATTTAGCGGGGCAGGGATGGTTTTTTGTACATCAACCATATAGTTATGGCACAATTGATCTATTTCATTGGTGCTAATGCCGGGCTTAATATAGGGTGCAATAAACTCTAAAACTTCGGCTGCGAGTCTGCCGGCAATTCGCATCTTTTCGATTTCGGCAGCTGTTTTGATAATAATTGGCATGGCGGTATAGTAGCTTGAAGTGTAAGAGTAAATGAGTGATGATACCCGGATTAATCATTAATTTTAACAGATTTTTCATTGTTGAATATAGCTAAATATGGTATAAAGGTAAGTTCATTGAGTGCTTTTTATGGTTGTCTGTAAGGATGGTTATTTAAAGTATGATTAATACTCACAGCTATCGTCACGGTTGGTAGGGTGCTGGTTTAAAAACCGGTTTCCAACTGGGGTGGCTGGAGGCGTAACCCTTTTCGGATCAATTCCGAAAATAATCTGGAGAAAAGAATGGCCGCAGTATCAATGCGACAAATGCTAGAAGCAGGTGTTCACTTTGGACACCAGACTCGTTACTGGAATCCGCAAATGGCACCTTATATTTTTGGTGCACGGAGCAAGATTCATATCATTAACCTGGAAAAAACATTGCCATTGTTTAATGATGCGATGAATTATGTCGGTCAAATGACAGCAAACAAAGGTAATATCCTGTTTGTGGGTACAAAAAAATCTGCACGCAAAGCGGTTGCTGAAGAAGCGAAGCGTTGTGGCATGCCTTATGTCAATCACCGTTGGTTGGGTGGTATGCTAACTAACTTTAAAACGATTAAAAAATCAATCAGTCGTTTAAAAGAGCTGGAAGCAATGCAGGCAGACGGCACTATGCAGCAACGTTTTAGCAAAAAAGAAGCGCTAGGAATGGAGCGTGAACTTGAAAAGCTTGAGCGTAGTCTGGGTGGTATTAAAGATATGCGTGGTATACCAGATGTTATTTTTGTGCTTGATGTCGGTTATGAAAAAAATGCGCTTAGCGAAGCAAAGAAGTTAGGTATTCCGGTTATTGGTGTCGTTGATACAAACAACTCACCGAAAGGGGTTGATTATATTATCCCCGGTAATGACGATTCAATTCGTGCCGTTAAGCTGTACACTGAAAGTGTTGCAACAGCAGTGCTAGAAGCAAAAGCTGCAAGATTGGATGTGTCTGCAAAAGCGGATGAGTTTGTTGAAGAAGAAGTAGCTGAGTAAGGAATTACCAAGACTTTAACAGCATTGCTGTTTTTGTGTTTGTATTTTTGGACGCCTCCATTTGGGGGCGTTTTTATAGAATTAAAGAAATTAAGGGTTGGAAAGCATGAGTGTTAGTGCAGCAATGGTAAAAGAGCTACGTCAAAGAACGGGTTCTGGCATGATGGAATGTAGAAAGGCATTAAGAGAGTCTGAAGGCGATATGGATCTTGCAATTGAGAACATGCGTAAAGCAGGTTTGGCAAAAGCAGATAAAAAATCAAGCCGTATTGCGGCTGAAGGTCGTATTGCTGTTGCACAAAGTGCAGATACTAAAAGCGCTGTTATTATTGATGTCAATTGTGAAACTGATTTTGTTGCTAAAGGTGATACCTTTAAAGAATTTGCAAATGCAATTGCAGCAGCCATTTTAGCTTCAGATGTCAGTACGGTAGAACAAGCTTATGAGCTTAAACTGGCTGATGGCAAGACTATTGATGAAACGCGTCGTGGCTTGATTTCTACATTAGGTGAAAACATCACTTTAAGACGTTTCCAGAAAGTGGCGACTGAAGGCGGAACTGGTTTTTACCTGCATGGTGAAAAAATTGGCGTATTAGTTGATTTAGAAAAAGCCGATGCAGAGTTAGCAAAAGATGTGGCAATGCATATTGCTGCAAGTAAACCACAATGTGTCGCAGAAGCGGATGTTGCAGCTGAAACAATTGACAAAGAAAAAGCGATTTTTGTTGCTCAGGCTGAAGAAAGTGGCAAGCCGGCAGCCATCATCGAAAAAATGATTGGTGGACGGATCAGAAAATTTCTAGCGGAGATTACGCTGGAAGGTCAGGCATTTATTAAAGATGATAAAGTGACTGTCGGTAAGCTGGTTAGCGGTAAAGAAAATAAAGTTCTTGGCTTTATTCACCTAGAAGTGGGTGAAGGCATAGAGAAAGAAGAAGGTGATTTTGCGGCTGAGGTAATGGCACAGATTCGCGGCGAGTAAGTTGGATTATAGGCCTTCGGTGTGTTTTTTATTTTACGCCGAAGGTTTTTAATATCATGCTTGAAAGCCCAGAGCGCTTTGAAAACAAGGAGTAGGACATTAAATAATAAATCAATGGATTGAGATTTATTAAAGCCGTTAGTAATACATAAAAAATAACCATTAGCCAGAATAGGAAACAGTTATGACTAAACTCATTTGCCAAAGAATTATGCTTAAGTTAAGTGGCGAAGCATTAATGAGCGAAGAGGGAGGGAATATAGATCCCGGTATCGTAAAGCGCTTGGCGACCGAAGTAAAAGAATTATGTGATGCTGGCGTACAAGTTGGTTTAGTCATAGGTGGAGGCAATATATTACGTGGTTCAGAGCATGCGACAGAAGGCTTAAATCGTGTGACAGCAGATCAGATGGGTATGTTGGCGACGGTTATGAATGCCTTGGCGATGCAAGATTCACTGGAATATTTGGGGCAACCTGTTAGAGTGATGAGCGCTTTGCAGATCAATGAAGTTTGCGAAGATTATATTCGGCGCAAGGCGGTGAGGCATTTAGAGAAAGGGCGTGTGGTTATTTTTGCCGCAGGCACAGGAAATCCATTTTTTACCACAGATTCGGCGGCGAGCTTAAGAGCGATTGAGATTAATGCCGAGTTGATGATTAAGGCAACCAAAGTGAAGGGTGTTTATTCTGCAGATCCTGAAAAAGTGGCTGATGCGGTATTCTACCCAAAACTAACTTATGATGAAGCGTTGGATCAGCGTTTGAATGTGATGGATACCACGGCATTGGTGTTATGCCGTGATAATGATTTACCCATGCGGGTAATGAATATTTTTGAATCGGGTGCAGTGATGCGCCTTATGCAAGGCGAAGAGATAGGCTCTTTGATAGAGCGAGGATAATAATAATGATTAATGATATTCAACAAGACGCATCTGCTAAGATGGACAAGAGTATTGACGCGCTTAAAAAAGGTTTTACAAAAATAAGAACAGGACGTGCTCACCCCAGCCTGCTGGATCAGGTCGTTGTTTCCTATTATGGTGCTGATACCCCTTTGTCTCAGGTTGCCAATGTCACTGTTGATGACTCAAGAACTCTCGCGGTAACCCCTTGGGAAAAAAGTTTGATGCAGGCGATTGAAAAGGCGATTATGTCATCAGATTTGGGTTTGAATCCAGTGACCAATGGTAATGTGATTCGTGTGCCGCTACCGATGCTAACAGAAGAGCGTCGCCGTGACTTGGTTAAGGTGGTCAAGGCTGAAGCTGAAAATGGTCGTGTTTCTATCCGTAGCATTCGACGTGATGCAAATTCGGAAATTAAAGAGGCCTTAAAGGAAAAAATGATCTCTGAAGATGAGGCGCGTGGTGGCGAAGAGAAAGTACAGAAAATTACTGACCAATATATCAAACAGGTAGAAAAGCTTTTAGAGGAAAAAGAAGCTGATTTATTGTCCATATAAGGCAGCGTATTATGCAAATTGAACAAGGCGCAAGGGATAAGCCGCACTACCCCAGGCATATTGCCATTATTATGGATGGTAATGGCCGCTGGGCGCAGCGACGCCATTTACCACGTGTTATGGGACATCCGGCAGGTGTTAAAGCGGTTAAGCGGGTGGTGGAGTTTTGTGCAGAAAAGGATATACAGGTATTAACCTTATTTGCTTTCAGTAGTGAGAATTGGCGTCGCCCTAAGGAAGAGGTCTCTAAGTTGATGGGGCTGTTTATGACGACTATGCAGAAGGAAGTCAATCGCCTGGATAAAAATAATATTCGTTTACGTTTTATTGGTGAGCGGGCTGAGTTTTCTGAGGTCTTACAGCAGAAAATGGCAGAAAGTGAACGGCAAACGGAAAATAATACTGGATTGACGCTGGTTATTGCCGCTAATTATGGTGGGCATAGGGATATGGCGTTAGCCATGCAGTTTATTGCCCAGCAGGTTAAGGACGGCAAGGTTGCTCCTGAAGAAATTGATGAGTCAATGATTGCAAGTGCTTTGTCTATTCCTGATTTGCCGTACCCTGATTTGTTTATCAGGTCGGGTGGTGAAAAGCGCGTGAGTAATTTTCTCTTATGGCAGCTTGCTTATACAGAATTTCATTTTACCGAGAAGTTATGGCCTGACTTTAATGCGCAGGTTATGCAGGATGCAGTCGATGATTTTATGACTAGAGAGCGACGCTTTGGACGGACTAGTGAGCAGGTTCAGAGTATGTCTGATTGACTTATAATAGGAAGAAATAGTGTACTTCTCATTATTCGCTGGTAGCTGAACTCTGCAAAAGCGGTCATTCCTGCATGCCGTTAGCAGGAATCTATGTTCAACGTAGATTCCCGATAACAAACTTCGGGAATGACGACCTTACCCAGTCAAGCTGAGCACAAGCTTTATCTTCGTTTATCCGTGAATAATGAAAAGTGACGAAATAGTTTAAGTTATTGCTATATTCAGCTGGATTTCTTTTTTATAACCCCCTTAGAAAAAATAATAAAAAATGTTACTTCAACGCGTTATAACGGCTTCAATTTTAGCCCCTTTGGTGGTGTGTGCCATCTTTTTGCTGCCTCATGTTTACTTCACGCTACTCTGGGCGATTGTTTTATTGATTGCCGCCTGGGAGTGGGCAAATCTGGCTGACGTTAAGACAGTGCTGGGCAAGGTTGTCTTTTTACTTGTCATGTTGATTCCCATGATTTTTTTACATTTCTGGACACAGGCACTGGAGGTTTTAGCGCAATTGACAAGCTGGCCCGACATTAGAACCTATTCAGGGGTTATCGAATTATTGATGATTCCGGCTGTGTTATTCTGGGTTTGGGTCATGCTTAAGATTCGTAAATCAGGGGCTGAATTGTTGGAGATCAAATTAAGTCAGTTTAAGAAGTTATTGCTGGGTGGCCTGGTGCTACTTGCTGCGTGGTTCTTTTTATCGCGCTTAATGGTATTGGAAGAGCCGGCAATGACGATGTATTTCTTTTTGCTAATCTGGGCGGCGGATATCGCAGCTTATTTTGCGGGTAAAAAGTTTGGTATTACCAAGCTGGCCATTGACATTAGTCCAGGAAAAACAGTAGAAGGGATGAATGGGGCATTAGTTGCCGCTGCTGTCATGGGCTTGGTCTTTACGCTTTCTTTTGGCTTCTCTTTTCTCAGTATCATAGATTTTATGTTACTCTCAGTGATTACTGTATTGGTTTCCATTTATGGTGATTTGTTTTTTAGTGCAGCAAAGCGGATTCGTGGTGTGAAAGACAGTGGTACGATTTTGCCAGGTCACGGTGGCCTGTTGGATCGCCTGGATAGCGTTATTGCAGCAATTCCCGTTTTCTATGCGGGTGTATGGTTTATACGGTGGATGTATTCATGAAGGGCATATGTATATTAGGGGCGACAGGCTCTATCGGTGTTAGCACATTAGATGTTGTTAAACGTCATGCAGATAAATATAAGGTGATTGCCTTAACGGCGAATAGCAATGTTTATGCTTTATTTACTCAGTGCTTAGAGTTTAAGCCTGAATATGCGGTCGTTGTAAATGAAGAAAAAGGGGCGGAATTTAAAGCTAAAATCGTGGGTACAGCGATTGCGGATATGAAAGTTCTGGTCGGTGCAGAAGCTTTGGTCGAAGTGGCGATACTGGAATCAGTTGATTCAGTGATGGCTGCCATTGTGGGGGCGGCCGGTTTGCTTTCCGCTTTAGCTGCTGCACAGGCAGGGAAAACGGTATTGCTAGCAAATAAAGAATCATTGGTGATGTCTGGTGATATTTTTATGCAGGCGGTCAAAGATTCCGGCGCGGTATTGTTGCCGATTGATAGCGAGCATAATGCTATTTTTCAATGTATGCCTGCGAATTATACGACTGGGCATGATGCGCCTTCTGCAAGGCGTATTTTATTGACTGCATCGGGTGGTCCTTTTAGAACAACCCCC
>DAOVWV010000337.1 GCA_030636485.1 Methyloprofundus sp. | reverse complement strand
GTACAGGAAATCTGTGCTTTGGTTGATCTCCCTGATTTAAAATTCCCCCCTTATAAAGCCTCCATACCGGCACAATTAGCCCGGCATAAGAATTATTTTGAAGTGATTAAAAAACAGGATGTATTACTCCATCATCCTTATGAATCTTTCACACCCGTTGTGGAATTTGTGCGTCAGGCCGCTTTAGATGCCGATGTTGTCGCGATTAAACAAACACTGTACCGTACCAGTTCTGACTCACCTATCGTGAATGCCTTACTTAAGGCTGCACGGGCAGGAAAAGAAGTGACGGTGGTCATTGAATTGCGCGCCCGCTTTGATGAAAAAGCCAATATTACTCTGGCAGCAAAACTTCAGGATGCAGCGGTTAATGTAGTCTATGGCGTTGTAGGCTTTAAAACTCATGCGAAAATGTGCCTGGTGATCCGCAAAGAAGGTAAGAAATATAAAGATTATGTACATTTGGGCACTGGAAATTATCATCCTAAAACAGCCCAGTTTTATACTGATTATGGCTTATTTACAGCCAATAAAGAGCTAGGTGAAGATGTCAGAAAGGTCTTTGTACAATTAACCAGCCTAGGCAAGGTCATCAAACTACATAAATTATTACAGTCTCCTTTTACCTTACATAAGGGCTTGCTAGCAAAAATTGAACGGGAAATCGACCTTGCTAACAAAGGCGAATATGCAAAAATTATTTTTAAAGTCAATTCAGTGGTTGAAGAAAAACTGATCCAGGCCTTATATAGAGCCTCACAAGCCGGGGTAGAAATCAAGCTTATCGTGCGGGGTATTTGCTCATTAAAACCCGGAATTAAAGGCATTTCTGACAATATAGAGGTGCGCTCGATTATTGGCCGGTTTCTGGAACATACACGCATTTATATGTTTCAAAATGGTGGTAGCCAAGAGGTTTATGCCTCCAGTGCAGATATGATGAGCCGCAATATGTTCAGGCGTGTTGAAGCAGCCTTTCCCATTGAAAACAAACAATTGAAAGCCCGGGTACTCAATGACCTGGACTGCTATTTAAAAGACAACTCTCAGGCCTGGGTTATGCAAAGTGAGGGTCACTATATTCAGAGTATGCCCAAAGGAGATGTTTTTCGGGTACAAACTGAGTTAATGGAGCAGTATTTGGTAAAATAGCCTGGTTTTCGTATATTTCATGTGGCTATGTGAAATATATCTACCTTAAAACTTTAAGCCCTCTGTTAATTTAATCTTATGCCCTATATCTGTCCTATTTGCCAATCACCTCTTATGCAGCATCTCCCTTCAAAAGGCTATTATTGCAAAAACAAGCATCACTTTGATCTAGCAAAAGAAGGCTATTTAAACCTGCTTCCTGCGCAACATAAAAATTCCAAGGAACCTGGCGATAGCCGTGCAATGATGCGTGCACGACGTAATTTTCTGGAGGCTGGTTTTTATCAGCCGATGGCAAAAGCCCTGACGGTTATGATAGATAAATACAGAGCAGACAATAGGCCGATGCATATTCTCGATGTCGGCTGTGGCGAAGGCTATTACAGCCGCCAGATTGAAGAACACGCTCAACATAGTGAACAGCTGGATTTGCACGGCATAGATATTGCGAAAAATGCCATCTTTGCAGCGGCTAAAAAACAGCCCAATGCGCGATTTGTTGTCGCTAGCAGTAAAAGCATGCCTTATGCCGATCAGTTTTTTGATCTATTATTTAGAGTTTATGCGCCCTCAAATGACAAGGAAATCACCCGCCTGCTTAAGCCTAAGGGTTTATTATTAACCGTTACGCCCGGGCCACGACACTTATGGCAATTAAAAGAATTTATTTATAAAGAGGTCAAAGAACATCCTGTTGAAGTACTTTTACCTGAGGGCTTTGAGAAAATTGACAGCCAGAGAGTCAGCTATACTATACAGCCTGATCAGGAACAACGTATGGCACTCTTGCAAATGACACCTTTTGCATGGCGCGCTAAAGGAGACGCACAAAATAAAATTCAGCGTAGCAATGGACTGGAAATTGAAACCGATTTTATTTTGACGCTGGCAGTAAAAAATAATTAACCGTGCAACAGGAAAAACAATGGCTAACATAAATAATAAAAAACAAGCCTCTTATTCCAGAGGAGAAGCGGGGGTGCTGGAAAAAATAGGCGTTAAATATTACCATTACCTGGCAAATAAATCCGGCACTGCTGAGCTGAAAAACATCCATATAGATGACCTGCCACCCGACGAGACTTTACAGGCACTCGCCAGCAATATCACAGCATTTGCCGCGATCATTGCTTTTGCTATCGGTGCATTGACCACCTTTGTCTCTATCTGGGTGGAATGGACTTATATAGATAGCATGGACACGGCTTCTTTTTATCTGCTTTATGGCAGTAGTCTAATCATTATGCTGGCCATTGAAATGACCGTCTTGTTCTGGTTAGGGCTTAAAACCGTCTACAGCCTGGCTTGCCTAACAGGGCATAACCAGATGGCAAAAGACTCATGCCTGCCGGGTGATGATGCCGTGCCCAATATTTTAGCCCGTGCTGCACTGGAAGTACCCGACCCCATTATTCATTACCTAGGCATAGACCCACTAAAGCATTTATCAAAATCAAAATTATTTATGGTTGCTTTTTTATACAAAGCCAAAGTGGTTTTAAGCGGTTTAGCAGTAAAATTCGTATTAATCAGGCTGTTTGGTAAAGGTGAGGCACGTACGGCTTTTAGCTGGGTCGCTATTCCCATTACCGGTATCTGGGATGCTTTTACCTTATATAAGGTTGCACGTGAAGCGCGGTTAAGACTGTTCGGCAATAAGCTCGCCGAACATATCGTCAACGACATACTCACTGATGAACTGATTGCACAACTCAGCCCTAAAGCACGCGAAGGCTCAGTAAGAGCCGTTGCAACCACGATGGTACTGGCGCAGAACTACCACCCGAATATGCTGGTATTATTACTCAGGCTGTGCGATACCTTTAAAATTGATGATAGTTATGAATATGATAACTGGGAAGATTTCCTGGCTATACTGGATGAGGTTTCTACGGAAGAACGTTATTTTTTACTGGATTTACTCAGTGTCTCAGCCGCATTTGATGGTCACTTATCG
>DAOVWV010000324.1 GCA_030636485.1 Methyloprofundus sp. | reverse complement strand
TAAGTATTATAAGGCATTGAATTTATTATAAAATGATTGTAACTAATGGGGTGGCATAGAAGTGAAGTATGCAAATACTAGGCAATACTCGCTAGTGACTGCCCAGCTTAAACAGGAGACTAAAAATGAAAAGAGAGATATTAGCGGCCACAATATTGTCTATTTTATCAACTAGCCCGGCTTTTGCAGATGGCATTTCTGGGGGAGCCAGAGCAGATTTTGGTAGTAGAGCATTAATTGTTCCCTGTGTTCAAGTTGTGAATTCAGACGATGAGGCGATAAACGGGCAGTTTTATGATGTCGTGTTAAATCAAAGGGGGAAATCCTTAAATTATGAGGTTGTTTTAGGTGAGCCTGAAGATAGCGAAACTTGTATGGCTGCAATTGAAGCGATGCTTGAAAATGATGAGGATACGGATGATATAGACGGGGATGCGACAGATATAACGGACGATGAAGATTCAGACGATGAAGATTCAGACGATGAAGATTCAGATGATGAAGATTCAGATGATGAAGATTCAGATGATGAAGATTCAACAGCCGTTAATAAAGGCAAGGAAAATAATAAAAAGTAATCACAATAATTAGAGCAGGCACACATTCAAAGTGGAGTAGCCTGTCTGTTGTGTGAGGTAAGAATGAGTGAGTGGTTTTTTTGTATCTAACCCTCACTCAGTCTAACCTTATTTATTGAAGGAGTAGGTCGACTGGGGTATTATTCAAGCGGTAGAAAAACAAGCTTATCCTGTTTGAATAAAGGGATTAGCAGGCGCTTGCGTTTAGTGTCAAAACCTAAATCTGCCGGAGCATCCAGATTATCGGCAAGAATGCGGTAGCTGTTATTTTGCAGTACATAAATAGCAGACTCTCCCCAGCTGGATATTATTAAACGGCCATCATCCAGTTGCAGCAAACCATCAAGGCCACCTTTGGGGGGAGCAGGCATTGCATGGCGTTTACCTGCGGCATCAACCCGGAAAACTTTCCCAGAGCCAAAAGTCACAACAATCAGTTCATGCCCGTTGTTTATAATTCCATTAGGGTGTCCTCGATACTTGTCTTTAAAAATTAATTCGTAGCTGCCATTCGCCCCTATTTTATAAATAGCATCGCTATCCGAAGGCGCATAGCCATTTTTTCCTGCTTTTAAGCCACTATCCGTCACGTAGACAGAACCATCCGTACCTGGGGTGATGCCATTGAGAAAGGTGCTGCCTTTAATATCAACCGAGTTTTTTTGTTTACCGCTAGGTAGCTCAAAGATATGCACCTGATTAATATCGGCGACATAGAGCTTGTTTCCTTGAATGGCGAGACCTTTAGGGGAATTTAAAACGGTATCTTTTTTTGTGCCGTCTATCCACTTAAGGTTTATGAGACTACCATCGGGGGCTACTTTTGAGATAAAGCCATTGCCTGCCGCTTCTAATCCACCGCCATTAAGATTACTGACAAGGTACACATCCTCGGCAGCATAGTATTCAATGGATTCTGGCGTTGCAAAGCCGACATTTGCAACCACTGTTTGCGTGTTCGCTATTTTCCCCTCAGCTGCAACTTTTAATGGTGAGCCTAAGCTGACGCTTAATAAAGCACCAATAATGATTGATCGAGATAATAAGTTCATAAGGTTTCCTTTTATTGTTTGTGTTGATAAATTAAAGTCGAACCACGAATTTTATAAAAAGTATGCAAGGCGAGTATTCAGATTTATAAGATTTATCCTCTTTGTTTTGCTTGTAAATGTGTGGCACTCTCTTTTTCACATTCAATTTTCTGGGTAATCAGCGTAGAAAAATTTTGTTCGAAAGCCGTTATCTGCCGTTCATCGGCACTTCTTTTGCCAGGTCACTCATTTCATTAACAGGCAAACTTTCTTCTGGCTGAATAAGGGGAGGATTCTGTGATGTTAACTCAGACACTTCACTCAGTAACATTATTTCCTGAGTACCACGGGTGCTCGCTATGCTATTTTCATAGTTCGATGGCAAGTAGATTTCAGGCGCACCTTTTCTGGCCTGCGAAAAGAAAAAGACAATATTGATCAGCAAAATAGCTAAAAAAATAATTTTTACCATAACAACGACTCACCACTGAATAAAGCAAGTCCTTTAAATATTAACTCGGTATCGACTATAGCATCTAATTGCAAAGTGGCAGTGATAAACTCGGCATCTCCACCGGTGACGATTAATTGTAATGCTTTGTTATGCTGTGTACAGCCCTGATCTATAAATCCTTTTATGGCACTCAGATTACCATTAAAAATAGCGGCTTCAGTATCATCAGCCAAACCTAGCTTATAAATGTCAGAACAATTATTTAAGCTTTCCGTCCCTTGCTGCAAGGCGTGTCTCATCAAGCTCAAACCAGGCATAATCATGCCGCCTAAATGGCTTCCATACTGATCAACGACATCCAGAGTGATTGCTGTGCCAAAATCGATCACACAAAACGGGGGAGGGTAGTGATGGTACGCCGCAAGCATTGCAAGCCAACGGTCTACCCCCAGTTTTTCAGGTTTAGAATAAGCATTGCTAACGCCTAGAGCGTATTTTTCAGTATGAATTTCCACAATAGTGACATGGGGCCATAATTGCCGAGTAACATCAATAAGTGTCTGTTTTACTTTTTTTGAGCTTACCACGGCCAAGTGAATTTTTTCAGGTGGAGGTAGGTTCTGCCAGGTAGCTAATAATGCACGCTCAATAGATTGATCCCGATGTGCAATCGCTCCCGTTTGATCTAGCTTTCCGGCATGTAGCTGCGCCCATTTAAGGCGCGTATTGCCAATATCAACTAATAATATCATTGGCGACGAAAGCTGACTTCACCTGAGGCAAAGCTTTTCACTTGCCCTTGTGGTGTTTTTAATAACAGCAATCCTTCATCATTGATTCCCTCAACCGTGCCCTCTATTTGTTGATTGCCCATAAATAAATTAACCTGCTGACCTTGCATGCAATCATAAAGCCGCCATTCATCCCGATATTGCGCAAATGACTGCTCAGTATAATGCCGAGTGACGTTTAATAATTGTTCAATCAGCGTGGCCTGTAATTGATTACGTGACAACTGCCTGGATGCAGCTGAAATTTGTCTGATATCCACCCAGTCTTGCTCTATTTCAGTCGCTTGTTGCTCTGGTAAATAGAGGTTCAACCCCAAACCTATGACTGCACTGCAAGGGCCATTACTTTCCCCT
>DAOVWV010000065.1 GCA_030636485.1 Methyloprofundus sp. | reverse complement strand
TTGTCAATTAATGGGTATTTGTTTTAATAGTCAGCTGGTGGAGCAAGTCTGTATGCAAAAATATGATATATACATGGATAAAGTCATTACCGAAACGGGTATTTATAAAGGTCGGGGGCGATAAGCTTTTATATGCACAATAAAGCATCTCTAGTCCCTCCTACATCCCCCGCATTAGTCATTAATCAGGAAGCACTGCACCATTCAGTTAACACTTTAAATTATTTACGCGAAAAATCGGGCTGCCGGGTTTTATATTCAATTAAGGCGCTGCCTTTTATCCCCGTTTTGGACTGGCTAAAACCGCATATGGACGGGTTTTCAGTCAGTTCTTTATTTGAGGCAAAAATTGCGCATGAAGTATTAGACAGTCAGCATAGCATTCATTTGACAACGCCGGGTATTCGCCCTGATGAAGCCGCTGAATTAAGTCAGTTGTGTAGCCATATCAGTTTTAACTCAGAGAGTCAGCAACAGCACTTTGATAGTCAGCTAAAGTCTGCTTTTTCTGCCGGATTACGTATCAATCCGAAACTTTCTTTTGCGCCTGATCAACGCTTTGATCCCTGCCGATTGCACTCTAAGCTGGGCGTTAGTCTTGATAAGATTAATAAGCACAGCTTTAATGGCTTATCAGGCTTACATATTCATACGGTCTTTTCCCAAGCTGATTATGCGCCTTTAATCCAGACATTGGATAAATTACAGCGACAGTTAGGGGAATATTTTTCCCAATTGACATGGCTGAATTTAGGCGGAGGCTATTTATTTAACAAGATTGACGATCATCAGTTATTTATAGATCTGGTGTTAACGCTACGCCATGATTATGATTTACAAGTGTTTATTGAGCCCGGTAAATCTGTTGTGGGTGAAGCGGTGGATCTGGTTGCAACAGTGCTGGATTGTTTTGACAGCGATGGCAAGAGGGTGGCAGTATTGGATACCTCTATTAACCATAATCCCGAGGTGTTTGAATATCAACGCCAGCCCAATATTTTACAGCATGACCCGCAAGGTGAATATCAGGCAATACTCGTTGGTTCGACCTGTCTGGCAGGGGATGTGTTTGGTGAATATAGATGTCAACAGGCGATTAAAGTGGGGGATAAAATTCAATTTACTCACGTAGGTGCGTATAGCACAGTGAAAGCAAACCGGTTTAATGGCTATAACCTGCCTGATATATACTGGTCGGATACTGGGGATTTACAGCGATTAAAGCAATATGATTATCAAAGTTACCGGGAAAATTGGTTAGGCATGTCGCATGAGTAGTCAAAAAATAGCTGAGCAGTTAGGGGTGTTTAGCCTCGTCTTGGCGATGTTAGCGTTTGTTCCAGCTATCGCTCCTTTTACACCGGCCTTATTAGGCTCGGTAATTGCTTTCTTTGGGGCTATTATAGGTGCAGCATACGGACAGAAAAGAATTGCAATATTAACTATCTATATTGTTATAGCAACATTTCTGGTAAGCCCAGTTTCTATCTGGATAGAGCAATTTATTAACCTGAGTGTTCTCGTTGTCGGTTTGCTCATCGGGGGAGTTGTTATTGCAATTGGCTTGTTTATTCATTACAGGCGTAGTTTGCCTTATTTGTTCCCGCGCCCTACGTCACATTCCTAAGTTAAGGTTTTGGGCTACGAACTTAAGATGGGACAACGGCGGTGCAACACGCTGTGCAGGAGTCAATGGTTAAAATAAAAACTTTGTAGCGTAGCTGTGACTACGCGAAGTATAATTACCCTTCACTTATAGGAGATATTATGCGCATGGAATCTACATCATTTATTAAATCATTACTTATTTTTTTCTTATTTATAAATCCCTTCAGTTCTGCCTATGCTTGCTCGCCAGCATTAGATGCAAAGTCTGCCAGTATTGCAGAAAAAGCACTCGACTCTAGCTTTGTATTTGATGGCGCTGTGACAGAAGTGACGGATACTTTTATCAAAGTCAGGGTAGAGCAATATTTTAAAGGAGTCGGGCCAACCGAGGTTAGAATTGCTCAAGATCCTCAGAATAGCTGCGCTGATCATTTTGTACTGGAGCAACGGGCTTTATTTTTTACAAAAGGGTATATGGGGGAGCTACTTGAAGCAGTCTATGATGGTGCTTTTGGTTCGGCTCGCGAGATGAGTGCTGATAACTTCGGCAGAATAACAGCAGCAACAAGATGCATGACGACTTATGCGGGTGGAAAATTAACAGTGCCTTGTGTTGCTCATAAAGCCACTAAAAAAGTCTATCAGGCTATATTAGAGCCTATTAGCACGGGGAGTTTAACGTTTTTAGTCAGCTCTGTAGAGCAGGCAGCTGATAAAGAGATAACGGATGAGCACTTTAGTATAACTAGGGCTCCTATAGAATGTATGGCAACTTATGAGGACGGCCTATTAACAGTTCCTTGCATTGCCTATATAGATGCTCAAAAAGCCTATCAGGCTAAATTAGAGTCCATCAGCTCTACGGGGGGGTTAAAGCTTTCACTGAGTAGTGCGCAGCGACTGACTAACACCGTTAGCAGTATGGCGCTGGATCGCTTTGATCAAGGTACCCCAGGAACCGTACCGGATAACTGGGAAGCGGGCATTACAGGAGAAGGAGGTTCTGATTGGAGCCTAGAAAAAGACAGTACAGCGCCAAGCTCTCCATGGGTTGTCAAGCAATCAGCCGCAGGGGATTACCCTTTTTTGGTGAAACAAGGCAGTCGTTTGACAGATGGCTTTGTTGCCGTAAAATTCAAGCCTATTTCAGGTAGCATAGATCAGGCCGCTGGTTTAGTTTGGCGCTGGAAAGATCCGTATAATTACTATGTTGCCCGTGCCAATGCGCTGGAAGACAATATCTCCATTTACTATATGCAAGACGGTCAGCGGACAGCCATTAAATACGTGGATTTACCGAGTGACCTACCGGTAGAACAAAATATCTGGCAGACTCTGAGGGTTGATTTTCAAGGCAATCATTTTATCGTCAGCTTTGCAGGCAAAACAATCATAGATAGTAAGGATAACCATATCAAAGGGGAGGGAGCTGTAGGGCTTTGGACCAAAGAAGATAGCGTGACTTCTTTTGATGATTTTGTTTATGGAAAACGAGAAGATAAAGATTAATCGTACACTCAATAGAGCGACCGATTTAAGGCGGGACAGCCTACAGGCTCTCGTTCCCACGCTCCGCGTCACGGCCATTAAGTTAAGAGAATTAACATAGGATGTGCTGAGGTACGAAGCGCATCAATCGCCAAAAGATGCGCTTCCTATCAATACTGCGGCACAGCACTAGCCATTAACATTTTTTCTAGCCGCATAATGTAAGCAGATAAAGATAAAAAACTGCGCACCAAAAATAAGATTAGCCATTAATAAATGGATAGGTTGTGCAACAGCAGGCATCCCTAAGCGATCCAAAGACATGCCAGCAAGAATAGCCGTCACGATCAGGCCAACCAAGGTGTAGGCTAGGCGAAATAACAAGCTGCTTTTATCAACCGATTGATACACTTTCCAGGCCAGCCAAAGATTGGTAAATAGAATGATAGATGAAAAAGAACGGTGTACGTAAAAGATAAAAGGAAAGCTATCACGCCAATATTCCCTATCAATATATTTATGCTCGTTAGCAATCATATCAACGGCCTCTCTTACCTGAGTACCCATTATGACCTGTATCAGAGTAAGACCCATGGCAACCATCAACACCGTCTTAAATTTGTCCGGTAATTGGGTAATATCAATCTGTTGCAGTAAATCACTTTGAGAACGGGCAATGGCATAGATTAACAAGGCAACGATAAACAAAGCCAGTAGCATATGCAGTGTTATGGTCGAAGGGTTAAGGTGACCCTTGACGACCATAGCCCCTAACCAGCCTTGAAAACCGACCAATAGGAATACACTGAGGGATAAATAAAACACGGCTTTATCTGTTTTAAGATAGACACGGGAAGACCACAGGGTTAAAAAAATCAAAATACCAAGGGTAACCCCTGTTAGGCGATTAAGGTATTCCGTCCAGGTTTTAACCACATTAAAGTCGGTATTACCATAGCCAAGATAAATCTCATGATAGTTAGCAGGTAACTCAGCTTCACTGGTTGGGGGAATAAGCAGGCCAAAACAGGTAGGCCAATCGGGGCAACCCATACCCGCACCCGAAGCGCGGACAATACCACCCACCAAAATAACAAAATAGACCGCGAATATGGTTAAAGTACCTAAACGCCTAAAGCGTCTTGCAGTTTCAGGATTCATAAATATGACATCTTTAAAGTGAAAAGTTGGGTGCTGTCACCTCTCGTTCCCACGCTTTGTATCACCGCCATTAAGTTAAGCCGGAAAACATAGGATGTGCTGAGGCACGAAGCGCATCTTTCAAACACGTTCTAAAGTAATTTTATCGTGATTTTGATTATCCAGTTGTAGGTTTTTTGCATCAATGGCTTGGTCTTTAAGCACTAGCAATAACTGGCTAGCAGACTCCTGCTGAGTGGCCAATATCACAGTGCCGAGTTGATTTTCTATCTCTGTTGCATCAGAGACTCCACAACCTGGTGTAATCTCGGCTTCAGCTGTACAGCTTGCCTGATACATGGCACGGTTATTTTTCCCTAGATAATGGGTGCGGGCAACAATTTCCTGGCCTGTATAACAACCTTTATCAAAACTAATGGCATTCAGTTTATCAAGGTTCAACATTTGCGGAACAAAGCTTTCAGTCGTCTCCTTAAACAGCCACGGGATACCCGCCTGAATATCCAGACCCAACCAGGCATTTTCATCCAGTACGCTCACTTCCTGCTGCTGGATTAATTGCGTACTGAATATACGTGCCTGCTCAGGAGAGCCAATAAATAACCAGCCATGATCCAGTTGAGGGTACGGGTATAGGTTATCCTGTGCTTTAAGCTCAACATTGTGTACGCCAATAAGACACAACTCATCACTTTGGTCGGTGAGCTGCACATCTGAGCGCAGAATATACATCTGGAGTTTTTTTCTAACAGTGTCTAGTAGAGCGTCAGTCAGGATAAGTAGAAATCTATCTTGCTGTTTGATAACGATAAAAGTGCTGATCGTACGGCCTTTTGCATTGCAATAAGCACCTAAACGGGGCTGGCCATCAAGCAATGCCTTAATATCACACGTCGTTTGACCCTGTAAAAAAGTGGCAGCATCACTGCCAGAGACAGCCAGCACGGATAAATGTGTTAAAGGAGCCAGTGCGGCCTGATTGATAGTCGGTGTATGAGATGATAAGTTGAGAGTTTTTAAGTAGGTTAGCCAGTCAGCATGCATAATGTGTCAATAGGGTTGGTATTTTGATAGATAGATTTTTAGAAAAATACAACACGGATAACATCCCTTTGAGGGATGGTATCCGTTATGCAAATGGAATTTATTGAGCTAAGAAACTATAAAGCGGGTTTAACGTCTGTATTATAACGCCATAAAGGGTTTATGCTGAGTTGTTATTAGCGCATCGAAGGAATCAGAGAGGGGTATAGCTTGTGATTATATTAAGTCAGCCGGAGAGCGAACGCTTAACCCCGGTTTATTCAACACATGCGTATAAATCATTGTCGTTGAAACATCCGCATGCCCCAGCAACTCCTGAACAGTACGAATATCATAACCATTTTCCAGTAAATGGGTCGCAAAAGAATGGCGTAAAGTATGCGAGCTTACACGCTTAATAAGATGAGCATCCGTTGCAGCCTGTTTAATTTTTTTCTGCAAACTCGACTCATGAATATGATGCCTGCGTACAGCACCATTGCGTGGGTCAACAGAATGCCGACTTGCTGGAAACAAATATTGCCAGCGTAATTCTTTCGCTGCATTAGGTAGCTTTCTGCTTAAGGCATCTGGCAAATAAACCTCACCATTGCCATGCTTCAGGTCAATCTCATGCTGCTGCTTAACAAATGCGATTTGTTCAATTAACTGCTGTTGATAACGTTTAGGCAATGGAACCAGACGGTCTTTATTTCCCTTCGCATTGCGAATAACAATCTGCTGATAACCTACATCAATATCCTGTACACGCAGGCGGATAACTTCCATCAAGCGCATTCCCGTACCATACTGTAACCCAGCCAGTAATCCATAAAGCCCACTCATTTGACCCAGCAGGGCGCGTATCTCATCAGTCGTCAAAACCACAGGCACTTTTCTCGCCTTACTTGCCAGCTTAAACCCCTTAACATCAAGCTCTCTATTCAGCACATTACGGAACAAAAAAACCAGGGAATTTAATACAACCGCCTGCGTACTTGACGCAACATGCCGTTCTACAGCCAGATATTCAAGGTAGTGTTTAGCATGTTCATCACCAAGATTATCAACATCGACAGCAGCATGAAATTGTAAAAACCGATACACCCAATCGGCATAAGTCTGCTCTGTCCTAATCGCATAATTACCCGCACGTAAAACATAGATAAGCCTATCCATAAGGGCTTTATGGGGAGCACTCAGCGGTTTGGGGGATGCTTGTGCAGTGCAGGGAGGTTGGGCAGGATTAGTATAATCCCGTGCAACCGTTG
Organism: Methyloprofundus sp.; assembly: GCA_030636485.1. GTDB lineage: Bacteria > Pseudomonadota > Gammaproteobacteria > Methylococcales > Methylomonadaceae > Methyloprofundus. The sequence continues at coordinate 1,074 of DAOVWV010000065.1, read as the reverse complement.
CATGGTTATCAGCAAGTTTTTTAGCCGCATCCTGCCAGTAGCCCCAATCAAACTCTTTGGCCCAGGACAAGTGACAAAGAGAAATCAGAAAAAGTTTTAAAGCATGGAGTAACTGACGAAACTGCCAACTGCTAAGATCAGTTTTTCTGTCTATTTTCTGAAGAAAATGACTAACATTGGTTGCTTTAATACCGTTTATACCTGTATCATAATCATCTCCAGACATTTCTAAGCTAGAGTCCTGCATAAACCTCAAGAACTCTTCAATATGCTTAACATAGTAATGTTTCTGGTTTTGAGGGACATTGTTTTTCAATAGAATAGCTTGAAAATTATCCCAGTTAGGATGAATCATAAGATAGGGTTCAATTGAATGTTGACAAATATAACGGATAAATACAATGTACCATAAAACTGATATAGATGGAATTCTGTCTATTTCTTAATAGGCGGAGTTCTGTCTAATAAACTGTTGAACAAAACCGCTACCGCGGTAGCTTTCCTTGCTGAAACTTCCGGTAATGCACAATTTAAGATTGCCACTCTCCCCCCCCTTAAATAAATCGCAATAAATAGCCGGTAGGTTGATACTTAAATCTCCTTTTTAAATTGAATAAGGAGAATCAACATGACACCTTTACGTCAAAAAATGATTGACCTGATGGCCTTCATGCAATTTGCATCCAAGACACAGCAGGCCTATCTCGGTGCCGTGATCAAACTCAGCACTTATTATCACCGCTCACCCGAACAGATTGATTCAGAAGAGGTGAAGCATTGGCTGATGACAACCGCTTGCGAACGAAACTGGTCGGCCTCAACGGTGCATCAAACCGTGATGGCTCTGAAGTTCTGTTACCATCATGTTTTAGAGAAAGAGGATTTTTTTCTCGACCTTCCCCTGCCGAAACGTCCTCAAAAAATTCCCGTATTACTGACTCAAAAAGACGTGTATGCCATCTTGCAGGCAACCCATAATCTAAAGCATTTGACACTTTTGAGTTTGTGTTATGGCTGCGGATTAAGAGTGAGTGAACTGGTTGCCCTAACCCTGGATGATATTGATTCAGAGCG
>DAOVWV010000235.1 GCA_030636485.1 Methyloprofundus sp. | reverse complement strand
TATAGAAATTAGATTCTTTAGGATATTGACGAATTAAATTATCGATTTTTTTGTCAGCGAGTTCAAGTTTCCCGTTTTTTAATAGTGCAATGATCTTTAGGTAGTCCTTTTTTAATTGATCTATCTGGTCTTGGGAGGAAGGCGCGTCTGAGGTCGTGAGATAATTGTCTGTCAGGTCAAATGGTTTTGATGTTTCGAATTGCACGTCATACGTTGCTCCTAGTGCTAAATGACTGAAAAATAAAAGGCTGGTGGCAAAGGCTATCTGTTTTAGTTTCATGACGGTATTGTAGGGTTGAAGAAGGAAAATAACTTAGAATCTATTAAACCTTCGCTGCTAAGAAAGTGTTTATATTTTGCGTGTTCACGTCTGTAATATTACTGCCTGTAACAGGGGATAAAACGTTTTATTGCCTATCATTCCACAATAACGAGTGAATAGTTCAAAGGTACCTTTATTTTATAGCTCCGGTAATAAATATTTGCAACAACAATGCATTATGCTTAATTTCTGCCCTGAATATCTGGATTTTAGCACGTATAAACGCTTTAGTTGCTAATTCAGTTTTAAAGTTTTTATAATTCTGGCACTCATAAGCCAATTTAAATAAAATCCCCCCGTTATAATTGATGCATTCGTACCCGTATGCAGTTTATTTAAATAAACCCTAAAAAAATATACTTGGAATTTAGCGAGCTCACAAGAAAATTCAAATGCCTACTGAGTTAACAAAATAATATAAAATAGACCGATAACTGTATAAGGAAAAAAATAATGCAAACAATAGCCGCAATACAAGCACGTCGATCCGTCAAATATTATGATGCCAACCACCGTTTTACGGATCAGCAGGTTGATGAATTATTTTCTTTGGCGATGCTTTCACCCACAGCCTTTAATATACAAAACTGGCGCTTTGTTAATATAACCGACCCAGAACTACGCCAGCAAATCAGAGCCGCTGCCTGGGATCAGGCACAAGTCACCGATGCCTCTTTATTTATCGTCATGTGTGCCGACCTGAAATCATGGGAAAAGCAGCCCCAGCGATATTGGGCAAATGCAGAGCAGGGGGTACAGGATTTTATCTTGCCCGCCATAGATCAATACTATCGTGGTAAAGATCAGGCGCAAAGGGATGAGGCGATGCGCTCCTGTGGTATTGCGACACAAACACTGATGTTAGCGGCCAAAGCAATGGGTTATGACTCCTGTCCCATGGATGGATTTGATTTTGATACGGTTGGGAAATTGATCAATTTACCGGATGATCACGTCATTGCTTTGTGCCTGGCCATAGGTAAAGCGACACAAGATGTACATCCACGGGGTGGTCAATTGGATAAACAGGATGTGCTCATTCAAAATCGCTTTGCATAAAGAGGCACTTCTGGCCTCAATGATAGAAAGCAGAAAAATAGCACTTGAAGGCTACGAATTTAAGACGGGACAAGCCATAATGCGTAGGGTGGGCAGTTTTTTCTGCCCACCATGATCAGCTTTATTGGTGGGCAAAAAAAACTGCCCACCCTACTTGTTTTTGTCCCGCCTTAAGTTTGTAGCCCCCTTGAATTAAGCCAATTTTCTAATAGGCACTTGATAAATATGCTAGATATTATATGGATTATTACTGCAGCAGCCTTTGTATTGCTGATGCAGGCAGGATTTACCTGTCTGGAAACAGGATTGGTTAGAAGCAAAAACAGTATCAATGTCGCGATTAAAAACCTGATGGACTTATGCCTATCCAGCGCTATTTTTTTTGCAGTTGGCTATGGCATTATGTTTGGTAACTCGGTCAATGGCTTATTTGGGAGTAGTGGTTTTTTCTTAAGCGGCGATCCAACGCCCAAAACACTGGCTTTCTTTGTTTTCCAAATGATGTTTTGTGGCACTGCCGTGACGATCATCTCTGGAGCCGTCGCCGAACGTATGAGTTTTATTGGCTATATGCTGGTCTCTGCCATCACCTCTATATTGATTTACCCCGTGGTTGGACATTGGGCGTGGGCAGGGATGTTACAAGGTAAACTAACAGGGTGGTTAGGGCATGCTGGCTTTATTGATTTTGCTGGCTCGACTGTTGTGCACTCAGTGGGTGGCTGGGTTGCCTTGGCGGCCATTCTGATTATCGGCCCGCGTACGGGGCGTTTTGGGAAAGGCTCAGGTAAGATACTAGGCAGTAACCTGACCCTTTCCGTTCTAGGCGTGTTGCTCCTTTGGGTCGGCTGGTTTGGTTTTAATGCGGGAAGCACTTTGGGAGCCAGTGAAAAAATTCCATTGATTATTGTTAATACCTGTTTAGCGGCTGCATTTGGTGGATTAAGTGCCGTCATGACTCAATATAAATTAGCCCGATCCGTCGATGTGTTGGCCGGTATCAATGGCGTATTGGGTGGTCTGGTTGCCATTACCGCCAGCTGTTATTTAGTGTCGCCTTTAGCGGCTGTTGTTGTCGCTGTTGCCGCTGGAATGATCGTTGTCATAGGGGAAAGGGTTTTGCAGCATTACCAGATTGATGATGCCATTTCAGCAGTGCCCGTGCATCTTTTTTGTGGAATCTGGGGTTCGTTTGCCTTTGTTTTTCTTTCTGATGCCCAGAGCTGGGGGACAGGGTTAAATTTTCAGCAACAACTGAGCATTCAGTTAATCGCGGTGAGTACTATTGGTGTTTATGCGTTTTGTACCAGCTATGCTTGCCTAAAGCTACTTAACTACTATTACCCCCTGAGAGTCAGTTTAGGTGATGAATATATAGGCCTGAATGTGTCAGAGCATCATGCCAAAACAGAAACATTGGCACTGTTTAATGAAATGGAAACACACTGGCGCAAGGGTGATTTTTCCAAGCCCGTGTCGGTCGAATCCTTTACTGAAGCGGGTCAGATTGCCCGGCAGTATAATCAGGTATTAACCCGGGTGAACGAGGAAATAAAACAACGGGAACAGGCGATTGAGTCATTCAAGGCGAGTGAGTCGAGGCGCGATGCGATACTGGCGACATCGCTAGAATGCATTATCACCATCGACAAGCGCGGTATGGTGCATGAATTTAACCGTGCGGCGGAACAATGCTTTGGCTATAGTCGGCAAGGTATTATCGGCAGAAACTTTATTGAATATTTTATCCCTGTTGAGCAACAACAGCATTTTCAAAAAAATCTGGATAAATATTTCTTGGCTGATCATCGTTTATCCATTGGACGTTACAATACCATTGTATTGAAAAGAATCCATGGGGTTGAGTTTTCTGCCGAAATTTCGATGACTCAAGTGACCTTAAAAAATCAGGCGATAACAGAGTTTAATCTGCATATCAGGGATATCAGCCAGAAAATTAAACAGCAACAAAAAATCACCCAAATGGCTTACTATGATGCATTGACGGGATTGTATAATCGTGAGTTCTTTGTTAATTGGCTACAACGGCAAATAGATATTTCTGCACGACAGGAAACAGCCGTTACTTTAATGTTTCTTGACCTTGATCAATTTAAGCGTATTAATGACAATCTAGGGCATAAGGCAGGTGATATTGTACTCCAGGTGGTAGCCCAGCGTTTAAAAGCGCATATCAAGGAAAATGATATAGCCTGCCGCTGGGGAGGGGACGAGTTTATTATCTGTTTTTCAGGTATGTATGAACAGGCACTGATTACCCAGCAGGCAGAAGCCATCCTAGCCGTGATGCGTGAGCCTTGTCTATACGAAGGTAGAGAGCTGGATATTCAAATCAGTATTGGTATTGCCGTGGGATTAGCGGGTAATACGCAGGCGGCAGAACTCGTCCAGCAAGCGGATATGGCCTTGTATGCGGCAAAAGATAAGGGAAAAAATATATTTTGTTTTTTTATGCCTGAAATGCAGGAAAAGGAAAACAAAAAATTCTATTATGCATCAGGCATCCGTGCTGCCTTGGAACATGAGCAGTTTTTCATAGAATATCAGCCTAAAGTGAGTTGTCAAGATAACGAGATTCGGGGGCTGGAAGCCTTATTACGCTGGAACCACCCTGAAGAAGGCTTGATTCCACCCAGCATTTTTATTCCTATACTGGAAGAATCCTCCCTTATCACTGAGG
>DAOVWV010000022.1 GCA_030636485.1 Methyloprofundus sp. | reverse complement strand
ATAAGGATATTAAAAATGCAAGATAATAATAATAACATCATGATTATCAGCTCTGTTATTCCCAAAATTAACCTCGCTTTCCAACAAAACTCGGTTGCTATCATTACCGAAATTGAACTCAGAAACCGTAGTGATAAAAACTTCCGTGAGCTTGAATTAGTCTTGACAGGTTCACCGAAGTTTTTGATTGAACGAACTTGGCATATTGATCAATTGGAGGCTGGTTCCGATGTGATTATCGACGATATTCGCGTTGAACTTAATTCTGAATTTTTACGCGGTATTCATGAGTCATTACGGGGTGTAATGACTTTTACTCTGAAAGCAGGAACTGATGTATTAGATACTAAAACGGAAATTGTTGAATTATTAGCTAAAGATGAATGGGTGGGCACACGTATTTTACCCGAAATTTTAGCAGCTTTTGTGCAACCTAATGATGCCACAGTACAAACGATTCTTCGTGATACCTCAAAAATTCTGGAAGCAGGTAAGCAGCCTGCCTCAATTGAAGGCTACCAATCGAAAAGCCCACGTCGTGTCGCTATTATGGTTAGTGCGTTGTGGAGTGCGGTGTGCAAATTAGATTTAAGTTATGCCAATCCGCCCGCTAGCTTTGAAGAAGAAGGTCAGCGCGTGCGTTTGCCATCTAAAATAGCTGAAACTCGGCTTGCTACGTGTTTAGATACTGCATTATTGTTTGCATCTTGCCTTGAACAGGCTGGGTTAAATGGGCTTGTTATTTTTACTCAAGGACATGCATTTACGGGTTGTTGGCTTAGTGATGATGACCTGTCTTCTGCAGTTATTTATGATGCTCAAGCCTTGCGAAAGCGTTGTAAATTAAATGAGCTTATCGTATTTGAAACCACTTTATGTACCAGTAAACCACCGACTAAATTCAGCTTGGCTAAGCAGGAAGCAGAGGATAAGTTGGAAAATGATGATGCTTTTGTACTGGCGATTGATATTAAACGGGCTAGGGCTGCGCGTATCAAACCTTTGTCAGACAAAGGCTTAGTTGTAGAAGGTCAAGGTGAAGTCCAGATTGACGAGGTTGAGCTTCCTGTAGAGATAATAGCGGATGTGCCTGAACAGGCTTATAACGAAACAGAAGTTCCTAAGCTTGTTTTAGACACGCCTGAAGCGCGAATTGAAAATTGGAAGCGGCAGTTGCTGGATTTAACCATGCGCAATCGCTTACTAAACTTTACTGCGCGTGCTAGAGCCATTGAGATTAACTGTACTGACCCAGCAGGTCTTGAAGATATGCTGGCTGAAAATGAGACATTTAAAATTATTTCGGCTGATACTTTAAAGCAAGGCAGTGACCCACGCTCTGAACAGTTGCACTTACAGCAAAGTCAGGAAGGTTTAATGACTGAGCAGTTGAAGCAGCATTTGTTAAGAAAAGAGTTGGTAGCGAATAAGGACGGTAAAAAACTAAAGTCAGATTTACTGGAGTTGTATCGTTTAGCGAGAGTATCTATCCAAGAAGGTGGGGCAAATATTCTTTACATTGCCTTGGGTTTTTTATCTTGGACGAATGGTAAGAGTTCAAGCCGGCACTATAGAGCACCGCTCATATTAATTCCTATTGAAATCACACGAAAAAGTGTGAATTCAGGGTTTAAGTTGCAAGCACATGAAGATGAACCACGGTTTAATCCTACTTTATTAGAAATGCTTAAACAGGATTTTGGACTGGAAATCCCTGAATTAGAGGGAGAGTTACCTACTGATGCCCATGGTGTAGATGTACAAGGCATATGGAATATAGTACGCGTTAAGATTAAAGAGATTGAAGGTTGGGAAGTAGAAGAAGGTGTCGTTGTTTCTACGTTTTCATTTGTCAAATATCTTATGTGGAAAGATCTTTGCGAGCGTGTAGGTGCTTTAAAAGAAAGTCAGGTGGTTAAACATTTGATTGAAAGTCCGCGTGATAACTATTCGGGAACGGGAGTAGAATTTCCAGATCCGAGAAAGCTGGATCAAACCAGACATCCTAAAGAGACATTTATTCCGATGCTGGCAGATAGCTCGCAAATTGCGGCTATTTATGCGGCTGAAGAAGGTAAGGATTTTGTCTTAATTGGCCCGCCAGGAACAGGGAAAAGTCAAACCATTACTAATATGATTTCTCAGTTATTAGCCACTGGAAAATCTGTGCTGTTTGTGTCGGAAAAAACAGCGGCACTTGAAGTGGTGTATCGACGTTTGCAACAGGTAGGATTAGGTGAGCATTGCCTTGAACTACATAGTGCTAAAGCGAAGAAGTCAGAAGTGATTGCCCAGTTAGGTAAAGCATGGGGCACTGTCGATGTTTCAGGTATGAACTGGGAAAAAGAAGCCGAACGCTTAGCGAAAGTTAGGAGTGATTTGAACCTTTATGTTGAACGTTTGCATCATATTTATCCTAATGGCCTGACACCGCATAAAGCTATGGGAGTGATCATTAAATATAGTGATGTGCCTTGGGTTAAATTACATTGGCGTAGTCCTGAAGAACATTCTTTAGAGTCGTTTGAGACTTTAGATGAGATTGCTAAGCGAATTGATGCGAATAGTATTGAGTTAGAAGATATAGGGCTGGAAATATTTTCACATATTTCGACAGGTGAATGGTCTCCTTCTTGGCAAAGTGAAGTGTTAAGTCTCGCGGGGGAGATCAAGTCAGTTGCAAATGAGCTTGATCTCGCCGCTAATGAATATTCTAAAGCTTTGGGGTTGAATGTAACATTTAAGCGTTTATCCCAATTAATTGCTTTACAGACTTTATCTAAATATCTGCCTGATGCGTTTGCGGAAAGTTATGGTTTTGGTTTTTCTGCACAAGGGGCTATGCAACGAAAAGAATTGCTTGAACTTGCTAGTTTGGTTGAGGAATTCCATAAGCAAATGGGGCAACTAAAAAATCCATTTAAACGTGCTGTACTCGAATGTGAATTAGAGGATTTGCAGAGCCAGTGGATAGATGCTGAAGAAAAATGGTTTTTTGCTAAGTGGCTCGGTAAGCGGTCTGTTAAAAAATCTTTCGGTAAAAACTTAGGCAAGAAAATTCATGCGGAAAGTATTATTACAGATTTTGATTATTTAATCAGTGCTAAGAAGTTACATGAAAAGATTAATAAATATCAACATTTGGGTGCAGTCATTGGCAAATATTGGGATGGTGTGGATTCTGATGTGATATGGATCAGTAAGGCATGTCATTGGCTTGACAGGGTATTAAGTGCGATTAGCAATGTGAGTGATGATGCTGAGCTAGCTATTGCGCATAAACGGCAGATTGCACAATGGGTGGTTGATCAGAATGAGTTGCTGGAAGGTAATGCACCTATCGGAGCTAAAGGGATGGCTTATAGTCATCAGTTTAATACTTATAAAGAAATGAGTAGTCGATTGAATGCAACGATTGATACTCAAAGTGAGGATGTTTTTAAAGCGGCAGGGGAGAATAATTATTTTCAACAGGTTGTAGAGCGGTGTAATGCTTGGTTAAGCCATAAAAACAAATTACGTTATTGGTGCGCATGGAGAAAGGTTAGGCAAGATGCTATATCAGTAGGTTTAGCATCGCTGGTACAAGGTATCGAAAAAGGATATACCAGTGGTTTAACAGCGACAGAATTATTGATGGTGAATTATTCGCGTTGGTGGGTCAATGCGGTGGTTGATCATGATGAAGTTTTGAAAAATTTTATTCCTGCAGAACATCGACAAAAGATCGAAACTTATCACCAGTTAGATATAGATTTCATGGAACTGACTCAGAAATATGTAAAAGCAATGCTAGCCACGGGCATTCCTAAAACGCAAGATATTAAGAAGGGGTCAGACTGGGGGATACTTGCGCGTGAGATTCAGAAGAAAAAACGACATATGCCATTGCGCCAGTTGATGGAAAAAATGCCTAATGTAATAACTAAATTGACACCTTGTGTAATGATGAGTCCGATGAGTATTGCGCAATATCTTCCTGCGAATAGTAAAGCATTTGATGTGGTTATTTTTGATGAAGCTAGTCAAATTACTGTTCCTGATGCGATTGGTGCGGTTGCCAGGGCAAAGCAGGCGATCGTAGTGGGTGACCCTAAGCAGTTATCGCCTACTTCTTTCTTTTCAAAAAAATCAGGCGGTGATGATGAGTACGATGATGATTTTGAAGAAGATATGGAGTCTATTTTAGACGAGTGTTTAGCGGCTAATATTCCCTGTATGAATCTAAATTGGCATTATCGCTCGCGCTGTGAGTCGTTGATTACTTTTTCCAACCATAAATACTATGGTGGAAAGCTGATTACTTTTCCGAATAATGATACTAAAGGTATGTCGGTTTTTTATCATCCTGTGGATTCAGTTTATAAAGAAGGGCAACATCGCGTTAATCGTGGTGAAGCAGAAGCGATTATAGAAGATGTCGTAGCAAAATTACGCCAACCAGATTTTAACAAATCCATTGGTATTGTTACCTTTAATACAGATCAACAAAAATTAATTAGCGACTTATTTGAAGTTGCTCGTAGTGAACATCCAGAAATAGAGCCTCATTTTGCGGAAGATAAGTTTGATTCTGTGTTTATTAAAAACCTAGAAAGTGTTCAAGGGGATGAGCGTGACCTAATTTACTTTTCGATTACATTTGGTAAAGATGCGGCGGGTAAATTAAGTATGAATTTTGGGCCAATGAATCAGGCGGGCGGAACACGACGATTAAATGTTGCTGTCACTAGAGCTAAAGAAGAAATGCATATATTTGCCTCATTAAGGCCAGAGCAAATAGATTTATCCCGCACGGGTGCAGAAGGTATTAGAGATTTAAAGCATTTTCTTGAATATGCACAGCGGGGAGCTACGGCATTAACGGAAGCAACAGGAGCGCCTGGTGGTTTTTTTGATTCACCTTTTGAGCAAGCAGTTGCTGAAAAGTTGGAAGCTAAAGGATGGATTACTCATTCTCAAGTGGGTGTCTCTGGTTTTAGAATTGATTTAGGTGTCATTAACCCTGATGCACCAGGAACATATTTGAGTGCAGTTGAGTGTGACGGTGCCAGTTATCATAGCTCAGCAACCGCTAGAGATAGGGACTTTTTAAGAGAGCAGGTGTTAAGAGGTTTAGGCTGGGAAGTCCTTCGTATTTGGTCAACGGATTGGTGGATTGATTCTGAGTCAGCACTAGAACGTGTGGATGAGGAGTTGAATAAATTATTAGAAAAATATAGAACTATAGTGCAAAAAGAGGCATAGGCATAGGCATAAAAAGCTAAAGAGCCGTATGTTAGCAACAGAGCTCTTTGATATTAGTGAAGAGCTAACGGATAAAGGTCGTGCTCACGTACTTTACCGGACCAAACCAGAATTAATTTTTACAGATTAGTTCAGAACCAATTATTCAGGGTAAGCTTTAGTGAAAGTTATTTTTTAAAAACGTGGACTCAAAGCAGATAAACACAAATGCATAAAATAAAAATCATACTATTATCTTTAAGCGGATTAATCGTTGTTTTTGTTGCCATAATAGCGATTATCGTAAACAGCTACGATGACCAGGATTATCAGCGACTATTAATTAAATCCGTTGATAAGCTGTCTGATTATACGCTTGCAATCAATGGATCGTTTAAACTGCAGCGCTCATTACCCCCAATTCTATCGGCATCTGCCATAAAGTTGCGCTCTAAATCGGGGGATCTTGATATTCAGATAGATAACTTTAGGATTCAGGTTGCCTTGGCTCCTTTAATGAATGACACCCTGTTGATCAAAGATCTGCTGCTGGAAAATATGCGGGTGGAAATACATGCCAGTGAGCAAACTAAAAGCTTTGAAGGTCAGACGGGAAATCTGCTTGTCCCCATTATTGAGCATGCCGTCTTAAAGAATATCCAGCTGATTTTTGATAATGATGATCAAATACACACCTTAACTAGTCTGGTTATTGAGTCTAAAGATAGGCAGGCTCCCTTGGAGTTACATGGAGAGGGGATAGCCAGAGGTGAAACATTTACTATTCAAGGTCAGCTAGGCTCCTTGGCGGATATTTTCGAGCAAGACGCACTGCTTCCTGTTAATTTGCTTGCTAACTGGGAGCAGCTGCAACTCTCTATTGATGGAAGCATAACTGATCCGTCCTATGGGAAAGGGTTAGATATTGTTGTTGAAATAAAGGCAGCTGATATTGCAAATATGTTTCCGGCAACAACAAATATTAAAGGTCGTTTGTATGCCAAGGCACACTTAAAGGGAAGTTTTTCCGATCCAGTGCTTGCGGAATTAGAGGCAAGCCTAAAAGATAAAAAATCTGTACTATTACAACTGACAGGAACGGCTGATAACTCACAGTCCCAAGAACAGGAAGTGATGCAAGTGTCTGGGTTTATTCGTGATACCGAGTTATTAAAGTGGCTGATGCCTGATGATAGTCCTGCTTTGAATAATGTTGATATTGCAATGGATATCAGTAAGGGCAGTGAAGATTATAGCCTACAGAATGTTGCTATTAATCTGTCTAACGGGCAAGGCTTCAAACTTGATTTGACGGGTAATGCGGATATTTCTCTACAGGAGCAGATTTTTAGCTCTTTAGCATTACAGGCAAGCCTTAGTTCAAAAGACACTGCAACGGTAAACCCATACCTGGGGGATATTTTACCAGAAATGGGGGCTGTAAAAATATCGGCTCAAGTTATAAACGAAGGTAAGAGCATCGCTCTTAGCCATATTGAGCTTATTGCCGGGGTCGGGCAAAAGGTGCAATTGACTGCGAGTGGAAAAGTAGGACTGCTTCAGTCTGACAGCATAGATTTAGAATTGACACTCAAAGCGGAAAAATCCTCAGAACTGACTGATCTATTAAATATAAAGCACCCTGAGGTGGGCGCAGTCAGCATGACCGCAAGCTTAAATGGCTCAACTAAGCAATTAAAACTACAGGATATTAAACTTAAGGCAGGAACCTCTGGGGTTTTATCTATGCACGCCGATGGCTGGATGGCCTGGAAGGCATTAGAGTCCAGTTCTCCACAGCAATTAATGGATATTACACTGAAGGCACAGGCACCTTCAATTCAGCAGGCGGCTCATTTATATGGGGAATATTCACCGGATTTTGGGGGCGCAAAATTTTCTATACGTATCCATGGCAAGGGAGAGGTACTTAAAGGCTCTGACCTGGCAATGCAAATAGGTACAAAAAATAGTTTGTTGATAGCCGTTAAGGGAAAAGTTGAGAAAATATTTATGACTGATTTGTTTTATAAAGGTATTGATATTACGGGAAATTTATCGGCTAAAAGTACTTCTCAACTGTCTAAGTTACTAAAAAATAATCAAGTGCCTGACATTGGCCCCTTATCCGGTAAATTTATCATTAAGGGCGATTCAGATACTTTACAAGTGCCCCATATTGCATTGTCTGCCGGGCGACAAAAACAACTACTCTTGTCGGCAGTAGGAAAAATTACAGCAGTACCACTGCGCGACGAGGCTTTATCTCAGGGGGTTAATATTAATCTGGCCGTGACCGCACCGAGCAGCGCAGATTTATCCGTGCTGGCAGGCAGTGAAATACCTGATTTTGGGGCTTTGTCCATTAAGGGAGTGCTGGTAAATCGTAAGGATACTTTGGCCATTGAAAAGCTTGTTTTAACAGCAGGGGATCCACAGCAGCCTAATGTTCGTCTTAGTGGCGCTATCGAAGATGTACTTTCCAAGAAGGATATACAAATGAGAGTTCTGTTTGATGAAAAAACGCTGGTCAAGCTATTTGATTTACACCCGACTCCGGATTTAGGGCAATTAAAAGGGAGTCTATTACTTTCTGATGCAGGGGGAGATTTTGGTGTAAAAGACCTGAAAATTGAATCGAAAAATTCGGAACTAATAGACGTGAAAATTACTTCAGCACTAGGGAGTAGTGCTAATAAACCAGATGACATCAGTTTAAATGCCGATATTTCCATTCGGCACCCGGCCTTATTCGGGAAATTATTTGCAACTGATCTGTCATGGCTAGGCCCTGTTTCTTCTTCAGGTATCCTACGGGGCAATAAAGACAGAATCACATTTAAGGGGAATAGTATTGTCGGTAGAACAAAGGTTAATAGTGAGCTGGTATTGTCTCTTATTAATGACAAGGCTGAAATTTCAGGCGCCATAAACAGCCCTAATGTATTTCTGGATGATTTTGGTGTCCCTATGGAAGTATCAGCAACAAAGGAACGGCCTACCAATGCAGAAAAAGACGGGGCCTTCAATCATACCCCTTTTTCGTTGCAGGCCTTGCATGCCATAGATCTGAATTTGCAACTTAGACTATTTAAAATAACAGGTATGAATTATCAACTGGACAGAGTTAATGCCGACTTGTTATTAAAAAACGGTCAATTAACAGCCAGACCTGTTAAATTTAATGTGTCTGGGGGACACGTATCAATGAGTGTAAAAGCTGATGCTAAGAAAAAGCCTGAATGGTCACTCAATATGCAGGTTGATAAAGTTCAACTCAGTAAGTTGCTGGCACAAAAGCATGAAGCCTCCCCATTAACTGGTGAGTTCAATTTTGTTGCTGATTTAAAAAGTTTGGGTACAAGCGAACATGAAATTGCTGCAAATTTACAGGGCGAGGCTGGATTTACAATAGAAAATGGAGGGTTCAGTAGAAGTCAGCTGGAATTGGTTTTTCTAAATCCCTTAGGTTGGCTGTTTAGTCATGGGTTTACCGAAGATGACATACATATATCATGTGGGCTAGCGCGTTACCAGATTAATAAGGGCATTATCAAATCCAAGGTTTTTTTAATTGATGGGCCAAAACTGCTTGTCAGAGGAAAGACAGAAACAAATTTAGGCATGGAAACCATTAATTCACTTTATAACCTGGAAAAAAAGACGTTTTTTTCAGATACGATTGTGCCGACTATCTCAACAACCAGTGTGCCTATTAAGATCAGTGGAAGTCTATCCGCCCCCACTATTGAGCAAGCAGATCTCCCGTCTGTTATGTCTAAAGCAGACCGTTATCTTTTTGCTCCGGTTGCGGCAATTCCACAAGAAGTGCTAGGCACTGTATTTGGCATTTTTAGTGATAACAAAGATGAGAAAAGTCCCTGTAAGGCTTACTTGAAGAATTAATTCAGTGCAATAGTCAGATATAAATCACATTTCCGTAAATATACTTGTTTTACACTAGAAAAAACAAATACATACTGCTATAATTTAATCAAGATTATTCGTTAAATTGGAGAGGGATTATGCGAAAAATATATGTTATATTTCTTCTGCTTATATTAAATGTCTCAGCAGTGTTTGCAGCACAAACAAAAATTCAGTCATTACGTATCCGTTCGACTGCTAACAATACACGCCTGGTATTTGATATATCAGCGATACCTGAACATAAGATTTTTCAGTTGAAAAACCCTGATCGCCTGGTCATTGATTTTAGCAATGCCTATATAGAAAAAAAGTTGGCTCAACCACCGAAAAGCCATCCTTTATTAATCGGCCTACGTACTGCTAGCCGAAATAAAGAGGATTTACGGGTCGTTATTGATTTACAAAATCAAGTATCACCGAATAGTTTTGTTTTACCTGCTAATAAAAAATATGGCTCTCGGCTGGTGATTGATTTGCCGATTAAAAGTAAAAAAACAATTTCAAAACAACAGCCTACAAAAAAAATTAAAACAGTTAAAAATATATCACGGCGTGTAAAACCATTTATTGTCGCTGTTGATGCTGGACATGGTGGAAAAGATTCAGGTGCTCGTGGCAAGCAAGGAACTTTAGAGAAAATAGTCGTCTATCAAATAGCCCAAAAATTAACGGCTCTCATTAATAAGCAAGCAGGTATGAAGGCTGTTATGGTACGTAAAGGGGATAATTATATTTCTTTACGTGAGCGTATGAATATTGCCAGAAAGGCAAAGGCGGATTTATTTGTTTCGATTCATGCAGATGCCTTTAAAAACTCCAAAGTAACCGGAGCATCGGTATTTACACTCTCTCGACGCGGAGCAAGCAGTGAAGCTGCGCGGTGGTTAGCTAAACACGAAAATGCAGCTGATTTAATTGGCGGAGTTAGCTTAAATGATAAGGATGATATTTTAGCATCTATTTTATTGGATCTATCGCAAACAGCCTCTCAGGATATTAGTCAGCTCGTTGCTAAAGATGTACTCAAGAATTTTGGTCGTATTGGGGAACTACATTCAAAAACAGTACAAAAAGCAGGTTTTATGGTGTTAAAGTCACCCGATATTCCTTCTATTTTAGTTGAAACAGCGTTTATCTCTAATCCAAAAGAAGAACGACGCTTAAAGAGTCGTCGGTATCAGCTTAAAATGGCCAAAGCCATTCATCAGGGTATTGTTTCTTATGCCAAGAAACATACCATTGCATTAAATACCATCGTGACTGATGATGAGTCGGTACATAAAATTTCCAGTGGCGAAACACTGCTAGGCATCGCCTTACAGTATGGCATCACGCTGGATCAGCTAAAAGGGGCGAATGCGGCTCTTAAGGGCAATAATATCAGAGCAGGGCAGGTATTATCAATTCCGATGGGAAGTTAGAGGTAATAAAGGTCACTGTCTTTAAGTTAAGGCAACAAGTATATAGGATGTGCTGAGGCATGAAGCGCATCGCGCTAAAAGGTGCGCTTCGTACCTCAGTACACCCTATGCCATAAGTAGTTTGCCTGAATTAGAACTGAGCAGCAATTTGCGTCTGAATTTTATCAGCCATTTGTTTGCGGTTTTCAGCATCACGTATCGGTCTGCCGATAACAATATAGTCAGCTCCATTCTGGAAGGCTTGTTCTACGGTGACAACACGTTTTTGGTCATCCTCGGTACGATTATCGACCGGGCGGACACCCGGTGTAATAACCAGTAATTTATGTGCTAGGTTTTCACGCAGCATTGGAACCTCTAAACCTGAAGAGACAATACCATCACAACCTATGCTTAATGCGCGTTTAGCACGTGATAAAACCAGCTGTTGTACATCACATTGAAAACCAAGGTCATCCAGATCACCTCGATCTAGACTGGTTAAAGCGGTGACAGCCAGCACTTTTAAATCACCTTTGTTATTTGCTGCTGCCTGCATAATCGAATCATTGCCATGAATCGTTGCCATATCTACGCCTTTACTGCTTAACGCCTTAATCGCCCGACCAACGGTTGCAGGTATATCAAAAAACTTCAAATCAACAAATATTTTTTTATTTCTAGCCTTTAGCCATTCAATAAAAGCAAAATAGTCACCTGACATAAAAATTTCCATGCCCACTTTATAAAAAATAACGGAGTCTCCAAGTTCCTCGACTAATGCCTGTGCTTCCTCTATGCTGGAAAAATCCAGTGCCATGATCAAGCGTTCGTTAGTCGGGATTGCTTTAGTGGAAATAAAATTCTGAGTCATAATTAAGTATATAGTTGTTAAATTAATTCAATGGTTATAACGCTGACAGTTAACTTTGGGGTCTAAAGGTACTTGATTCAAAAGGTGACGCACAAAATGCTGGCTATAATAAGGAATTTGTAAGCTACCTTTAGCACCAAAGCCATTAAAGATCATTAAGTTTGGGTGTGCTGGATGCTGACCAATAAAAGGAGCCTTATCCAGTGTTGTAGGGCGAATATTGGCTTGTTGTTTATTTAATATTGCATTATGAAGCGTTGGCACTATTTGAGTCAATGCATCAAGCAAGGTATTTTTCCCTGAAAGTGTTGTTTTGCTATCCAGAGTAATATTATCAAACGTCGCCCCGGTACGAAATTGATGCGCAGATAAGGGAATAAACCAGCGGCCATAATTCAGCATATCAGAGGGGATTGCCTGCTCGGAAGTCAGTGTCAGTATTTCTCCTTTAGCCAACTGGAAAGGCAGGTATTTAAACCAGGGGTTATAAATCGCTTGATAACCTTCACAGAAAATAATTTTCCGGGCACTTATATCCTGCCAGCGGACATCCTGACTAAATTGTAAATCCTGATAATCAAACTGTGCAGCTTGATAGCTCTGTTTTTCTTGTAGGAAATTTTGCAGACAGCTTAATAGCTTTTGGGTTAAAAGGTAGCCTGTCTGTTTTTGCT